>CAUVMU010000256.1:0-3186 GCA_963552775.1 uncultured Eggerthellaceae bacterium
CGAATCGCTTTAGGAAAAGCCTGCTGCATATCCGCGCCGATCCGACAAGGAGCATGCTACGAGGGAAAGCTTAAAAGACCCTGAAACGCAAAAAGCCGAGGTCCCGAATCGCTTCGGGACCTCGGCTGCGCTTCTGGAATGAATTCGGAAGCGGGCGCTTCGCGTTCTACATCTTGAACGAGTACTCCGCGATGGTGTCGTAGGAGGACGTATCCGTGACCTGGATGACGCCTTCGACGTCCTTCAGGTCGTCGAGCGTGGGAACGTCGTCGCTGTCGAACCACATATCGGCCTCAACGTACTTACCGGGCTGAATCGTTTCGAACAGGGCGGGATCGATCATCTTGTCAGCGACCGAGAACGTCCCGTACTTGTAGCTGACCATGACCTCCTTATCGGAGTTGTTCGTGATCTTCACCTTGTACGCAGGGCCGAGCATCGAGCGCATGCTCTTGCCCGTCACGATAAACGTGCAGATATCGTCATCGGCAATAGTGACGGGGTCGATCTTAACGGTTTCGTCCCCCGTAGACGTCGAAGCGCTGCTCGACGAGGAGGACGATGTGCTGCTCGCCGCCGCCGAACCCGCCTTCGCGAACGTCAGAGAGTCACCGTCCTGCTCGAGCATCAGCTTCTCGCCGTCGAGCTTTATGGTCACTATCTCACCGTCCATATTCGCGGTGCCCTCTGTCGCGCTCTTCGCCTCCCACGTGCCCTCGAGCTTCTCCCCAAGGAAATCGAAGGACAGCTTGCCGTCCTCGGACAGCGTCATGGTAGCCGAAAGACCCATCGACTTCATCGTTTCAAGATCGGAGGCGCTCATCTCCTCGGAACCCGAATCGCTCGTCACGCCGATCAAATCCCAGGTGCCGACGAAATTCGCCTTGTTGTTCCCACCGCCGCCGCCGCAGCCGACGAGCACGAAAGCGAGCGCCGCCGACAAGGCGAGCGCCGCAACCAGGGCAATCCTTTTTCTCATAGCTTCATCTCCTTTGACGATTCCCTTCCTTGCAATATCGCCCGCACGAAGAAAGCGCGGGGTCGAGCACGCCGCGCATCGCGGCGACATGCTACACGCCCATGGCCCCGCCGCAGTACTCGCAGCGGCCGCTCTCGTCGGGGAACGTGGTCGCCCCGCAGAGCGGGCAGGTTCGAGCGACTTTGGGAGCGTTCGCCGCAGCGACGCGCTCGCGACCCTCCGAATGGATGCTCAGCAGAGCCTCGCGGATGTCATCGGCCTGGCGCTTCGCCTCATTGTACTCTGCGGAAAACTGCTCTTCAATAGTCGATGAGTTCACCCTGAACGAGATGTCGTCGAAATACGGGGCGTTCACGTGGATGGTGAGGTAGATATTGTAGTCGACATCGTAGCGCGGCGGATCGTAGCTTTCGCGCTTTCCGTCGGGCAGTTCGCGACGGATTTCGGTGCGGTTCTCGCGAACTTCGATATCGCATCCCGTGACCTGGTCGTACGTCATAACATCGGGGTTTTCGGAACGCCAGCGGCTCGAGCGTGAGACGATGAACTTCTCCGCATCCTCGTCGAGGAGCACCTTCGTGTCGCATCCGAGCGTGCGCGTCACGTTGAAGCGCTCCACCTCGGCGCGGTTCGCCTCGCGATAGGCGAGCTGTTCCTTGATCTGCTCGACGGTCGAAGCGCGCCGGTCGCTGAAAAACGGAGAGAGTTTGTTGGCGCACTCCTTGCACAGGTTGCCGTCATCGAGCTTGCGGTTCCCCAGAAGCCCTATTTCCGCCCCGCACACATCGCAGGATTTCTTCTCGAAAAGATTGCCGAAAAGTCCCATATGACCCGCCTTTCCGCATCGATACCCTATGCGAGCGCGTTCGCCCGCATACAGGGTCGCACTGCGGACGAGTCGAGGAAACGCCCCCGTGGCCCGTTTTAAAGCCGTCCATGGTCCCGAACAGGTCAACATCGTTCGAGGGAAGCGGGCGCTCACAGCCCTGCAGGGCCCTCCGAAATTCCGCGAAAGCCCTCGGCGGATGCGCGAAGGACTCAGTGGTCGTCCTTGATGCGCGGCACGATATAACCGTGCGACACGGCATGCACGGCAAGTTTGAGGATGCTGTCGAACCCTGTCTTCGCCAGGATCTCGGCAATACGGCGCTTCACGGTCGATTCGCTCAGATAAAGCTCTTCGGCCACCTCGCGGCGCGATTTCGATTCGCAGATGAGGCGCAAGATCTTGACTTCCCCGGATGTAAGCCCCACATCCCAGGGCTCGCCCGCATGCGTGGAGGGAAACACCGAGTACCCGTCCATGGTCGAACGGATAACGGCGAGCAGGTCCTCGGTTCCGAGGTTCTTGTACACGAAGCTGTCGGCCCCTGCTTCACGTGCCTGCTCCACGAACGTGATGTCGGGCATTCCCGTCATCACGATAACGCGAACCTCGGGGTCGCCGCCTTTGATAATGCGCGTTGCGGCTATCCCGCTCGAGTCGTTCTCGGTGCATACGTCCATGAGCACGACGTCGGGGCGTACACGCGCAACTTCGTCGGGAGCGAGCGCCGCGTCGGAGAGCGCAGCGACCACCTCCATGTCGGACCGCGCGTTCACGGCCATGACGAGCGAATCGCGCAGCATGGTCTGGTCTTCGACGATCATCGTGCGAATCATGGCCGCTCCTTTTCCAAGGGGATTCGGGCGCTCACCGTGAACACGGGAGCAGGTTCCACCGTAAGGGCCCCTCCAACCGATTCTACCGCATGGCGCATACCGGGAATACCCGCGCCTTCGCGCAGTTCGCCGCGAAACGGCCCTCCGTCGTTGTCGATCACGAAGCGGAATGCACCGCCATCCTCGAAAAGCCTCACGTGCAAACGGTGCGCCTGAGCGTGCTTGAGCGCATTCGTGGCGCATTCGCGCACCGATCCGACGACGACGCCCGCCTGGCGTGAATCGGGCGGCAATCTGCCTTCCACCTCGATGGAAAGCCCGACGAGACCGAACGCCTCCACGAGCGCAGGCAAATCGTACGGGGCATCGTCACAGGTGCGCAGATCGTCCATGATGCTGTCGAGAACGGGACGCATGGCCTCGACATCGCTGTCGGAGACGGCACCGTCCTCAAGACGCCGGTGAAGGATGGACAGGCGCTGCCCGATAACGTCATGGACACGCGAGCGCATGCGGGCAAAAGCCTCGGCCGCGGCGAGGACCGC
>CAUVMU010000257.1:0-3186 GCA_963552775.1 uncultured Eggerthellaceae bacterium
AGTGGTCTTCCAGGCGGGTCATCTGGCCCTCTTGAGCTCTGGGACCGCCGCGATGTCCTCGTCGGTGATAGGCTCGTAAGCCCGCTTGCCCAGCACGCGGGCATAGGAGGCACACCAAGGACACAGCTTGTCGTCGCTCGCGCGCACGGCCTGGTACCAAAAGCCCCGTTGCTTCTTACGGGCGATCTTGCATCCAGGGCATGTATTCAGGCAGAAGTCGACACGCTTGAGGTCCTTCTCGCGCAGCCTTGCCTCTTCCTCAGGAGTTAACGTAGTCTCCCAGTTCAGTTCCTCATCCACAGCAGCTCCGTTTCGCAAAAAACAATCGATGGTATCGTACGTTTTAGCTAACTTCATGTCAACCATCGACTTCTTTTCTCACGCTCATGGCCATCCGCATACGAACACCTCATGCTGCACGACCTTCCGTGCCACGTCCAGCTCGGCCTTCTCGTCGCGGCACACGACCGCGAGAGCGTGAAGGGGGACTCGGCGACGTCGAGTCGGCCATGCCGGAGCGCATGTTCGCGAAGCGGATGCGCGCGGGCCTCACCGACGACGGCGACGAGCTCGCCTATGCGAACCAGGCGCCCACAATCGGAATGTAACCCATCACGATAATGAAGGCCACGAGCAGCGGCACGACGAAGCGCATGTAGTTGTAGGCCCATTTCGGGAACTTCAGACCCGTGCCCGTGTCGGCCTCCTCGAGGAATTTCTGCCAGCCCCAGCCCTTCTTGCTCACGCAGAACAGCAGGAACACGAGCGACCCGAGCGGCAGCAGGTTATTCGACACGATGAAGTCCTCGATGCCTTGAATATCGCCGATACCCGGCACCACCACGCCCGACCACACGTTGAACCCGAGGGCACAGGGAATCGACAGCACGAACAGCGCGATGCCGTTGTAGAGCACCGCCTGCTTGCGCGTGATGCCCCACTGGTCCATGGAGAAGCTCATAAGGTTCTCGAACACCGCGATGACCGTGGAGAGCGCCGCGAACGACATGAACACGAAGAACAGGGCGCCCCACAGCTGACCGAACGGCATGGCTTCGAACACGCTCGGCAGCGTGATGAACACCAAACCCGGGCCACTGTCGGGCTGCACGCCGAACGCAAAGCATGCGGGGAAGATGACCAGGCCCGCAAGAATCGCCACGAACGTATCGAGGCCGGCCACGCGCACGGCCTCGCCCGTGAGGCTGTGCTTTTTGTCGATGTAGCTACCGAAGATGGACATCGAGCCGATACCGACCGACAGCGTGAAGAACGCCTGGCCCATAGCCGCGTACACCGCCTGCAAGAAACCGGGCAGACCGTTCTGGGTCAACTTCCCGAAGTCGGGGAGCAGGTAGAAGACGAGGCCTCGCGTTGCGCCCTCGAGCGTCGCGGAACGCACGCACAGCACGATAAGAACCGCGAACAGGGCGATCATCATGAACTTCGTCACGCGCTCGACGCCCTTCTGCAGGCCGGCCCCCGTACACAGAAGCCCGATGACCACGACGACGGCCATCCAGAAAATCAACTCGACGGGGTTCGCCAACAGGGAGGAGAACACGCCCGCCACAGCTGCGGAATCCTGCCCCGTGAACGTGCCCGAAGCGCTTTTGAACACGTATGCGAGCATCCAGCCCGCGACCGTGGTGTAGAACATCATGAGAATGTAGTTCCCGCCGAACCCGACCCACTTGAACCAGTGCCACTTCGAACCCTCGGGTTCGAGGATGTCGTAGCTCCGTGCGACCGACTTACCGCTGGCGCGCCCGACCGCGAACTCCATCACCATGATGGGCGCGGTCAGCGCCACGAGGAATACCAGGTACATGATAACGAAGGCCGCGCCGCCGTACTGGCCCGTGATATAGGGGAAACGCCACACGTTCCCCAAGCCGATGGCGCACCCTGCACTGATCAGAAGAAAACCCAAACGGGAAGCGAACTTCTCCCTCTGCTCCACCTTCTCCTACTTTCTCCGAATTTCAAAAACCCACACGCTATCGGGCGTTCTGCAAAAACGCAATATACCCTTTGTACGCTTCGTACAGATCGGCCTTGCTCGTAACCTCCCAGGGCGCGTGCATGGAAAGCACGGCCACGCCTGAATCGATGACGTCCATACCGTACTTCGCCGGCAGATACGCGATGGTCCCGCCGCCGCCTGCATCCACTTTTCCCAGCTCGGCCGTCTGGAAAGCGACTCCAGCATCGTCCATGATCCGACGGATGCGCGCTACGAATTCGGCGCTGGCGTCGTTGCTGCCGCTTTTGCCGCGCGCGCCCGTGTACTTGTTGAACACGAGGCCGTGACCCAGATAAGCGGCGTTCTTCGGCTCGAACACGCTCGCGTAGGCGGGATCGAAGCCCGCGGACACGTCCGAGGACAGCATGCTCGACGCGGCGAGCGCGTGACGCAGCTTGAGGTCGCCGCCCTCGCCCACAAGTTCCATGAGCTCGGCGATCGTGTTCTCGAAGAACTGCGAGGCCATGCCCGTAGCCCCCACGCTGCCGATCTCCTCCTTGTCGACCAGCACGCACAGCGCGGTCTTGGTCGGCTGTTCGATCGCGAGCTGCGCGAGCAGCGAGGGGTAGGCGCATGCGCTGTCGTCTTGCCCGTAGCCTAAGATCATGCTGCGGTCGAAGCCCATTTCGCGAGCACGGCCTGCGGGTACGGCCTCGATTTCCGCCGAGAGCAGGTCGTCTTCCTCGATGCCGTACGTCTCGGCGAGCAGTTTGAGCACGAAGGCCTTCACCGGGGAGGCCTCGGCCTCTTTGCGCGCATCGGGGTCGACGGCAAAGTCGGCAGATGCGCGGTCGCTTTCGGCGGCCCGGTCGCCTGCGGGGGTCGGCTGGTCGCCCGCAGCGGCGGCCGACTCGGCGGGCGCGATGACCAAGGGTCGGTTCCCCGCCAGAATGTCAAGATCCTCGCCTGCAACCGCCTCGCTCGCCTTTTTGCCCATCTGGTCCTTCGCCAAGTGAATGAGCAGATCGGTCACGCAGAACACGGGGTCTCCCGCGTCCTCGCCCACGACGACGTCGATGACGGAACCGTCCTTTTTGGCGACCACGCCGTGCAGCGCAAGCGGCAACGTGACCCACTGGTAGTGCTTGATACCGCCGTAGTAATGCGTGTCGAGCCGCACCTGCCCCTGTTCTTCGAACAGGGGATTCTGCTTCAAATCG
>CAUVMU010000258.1:0-3174 GCA_963552775.1 uncultured Eggerthellaceae bacterium
CCATCCAGGCGAGCTGGCGCATGCCCAGCGCCGTCGGGTGCGTGCCCTCCACGCCCTCGTAATCGAAGCCCCACGCCGCAAGGTCGCAGAACGCGTACCCCGCCGCATCGGCGGCCGCGCGAATCGCCTCGTTGTAGGAGGAGAACGAAACCCCTCGAAACGTCCGGGGGAACGTGCTGCGCTCGCTGCCGCGCACGCGGCCGGGGACGAGCGCGCAGCACCATACGCGCGCAGCGGGAAAAGCCGCCCGCACGTTCGAAAGCATGCGCGCGTACGCCTCGCCGAACGCGCGCGCCGCATCGGCGGGTGCCACGCCCGCCACGTCCGGCTTTGGCAGGTCGACTCCGCAAAGACAGCGCGGGACGGCGGACGCGCGGGCCGCAGCCTGGGCATGCGGGCTCCCCCAACCGTAGTCGTTCGTGCCGAAGTACACGAGCACGTCGTCGGGAGCACGCCCTCCACAGGCGAGCGCCGATGCGCGCCCAAAACTTTCCCCCGCCGGGAACCCCGCGCCTGCAACCATGGACCCCGACCATGCCCCGCATGCGAGCACCTCGCCGCCGAAGTGACGGATAACCTGGTCCCACCACGTATCCCGCACGGAGAGGACCCCCGACGCCGTACGGCGCTCCCCCTCGTAGAACACCGCGAAACCTGCGGGCACCGCGCCCGCGAACGTACTGATGGAATCCCCGAGCACCGAGAACAGCCTTGCCACGCGACCCCGTCCTTGTCGTCGAACCGCCAACGGTGCGATTATACGCTCGCACGCGGCCGCGCGGACCCTCGTTCGCAACCGATTCCGACTGCGGCGCGGCTAACGCACTCGCGAATATGCTCTGGAAGGACATGAGCCGCCGAGCGCAAGCGCCCTGCGGCTCAAAAAGGAATCCGGAGCGGCCCCTCGGGGTCCTTCCTGCAAATCAAGCTCGCTCACTAAGGCCGAAGCTTCGGGAATCGTTTTGCAAAATCCGCCGATCGGCTCCGAAAAGCGACATCAAGCGGTATCATGCACAGGTGAAGGATGATCGTTCCCGTCGAGAAGGAACCGTTATGGCCCTGGAATCCACAACGTACCAATGTCCCTCTTGCAACGGCCCGCTCCATTTCGAAGGTGCATCGGGCTCGCTCGCCTGCGACTACTGCGGCTCTCATTTCAGCGTTCGGGAAGTCGAGGACTTCTACGCCGCTAAACAGGAGAAATCGGATGAAAAGGCCCGCAAGGAAAAGAAGCGCGCCAAACAGCAGGAGAGCGCGGCCTCCCCGGAAGGCGGCGATACGCCCCGTTCTGCCGAGAGGGCAGCCGAACGTTCGAGCGGGCCTTTGACGGCTGCCGCGGCGAGCACCATGGCCGACGCCGCGCTCGACGTCGAAGTCCCCGCGCCGGACGCCGATCCCATCCAAACCTACCTCGACCGCTCGAAGTGGGACGACGCCGAGGCCGACACCCTGCGCGCCTACAACTGCCCGGCCTGCGGGGCCCAGCTCATGGTCGACCAGGTCACAGCCGTTACGAGCTGCCCTTACTGCGGCAACAACGCCGTTCTGCCCGGACAGCTCTCCGACCTGCTCAAACCCGACTACGTCATCCCGTTCAGCCTCGACAAGGAGACGGCCAAGAAGGCGCTTCTATCCTACTACCAGGGAAAGCCCTTCCTACCTGACAGCTTCAAGGACAAAAACCACATCGAGGAGGTTCAGGGCGTGTACGTGCCGTTCTGGCTCTACACCACCGACGTGCAGGGCTCGGCAACTTACGATGCATACAACATCCGCACCTGGTCGGACAGCGACTACGACTACACGGAGACGTCGACCTACCGGGTGTACCGCACCGGCAGCATGCACTTCGACGCAGTCCCCGTCGACGGCTCCACGAAGATGCCCGACGCGCACATGGACGCCATCGAACCGTTCGACTACAGCGCTCTTACGCCGTTTTCCGTCGCCTATCTGCCCGGATATCTCACCGACCGCTACGATCTCGATGCAGCGGTCTGCAGGGATCGCGCCGAGACGCGCATGAAGAGCACCGTCGATTCCGCGCTGCGCAGCACGGTAACCGGCTACTCCCGCGTCGATTCTGCCGGTTGCAACGTACAGACGAACTCGGCCGATATCGCGTACGCGCTGCTGCCGGTGTGGATGCTGCACACCACCTGGAACGGCGAGGACTTCCTGTTCGCCATGAACGGGCAGACCGGCAAGCTCATCGGCGATTTGCCCGTCGACAAGGGGAAGGTCGTGCGCACCTTCTTCCTCTGGTTCCTGCCGCTCGTCATCGTCCTCGCACTCGTCCTGTTCGTTCTGCTGTAAGGGGCTCCCGTGAAGAAACCTTTCTCCCTCTCCGTGCTGCTCGCCCTCTTCTTGACGCTCTGCCTCCCAGTCGCGTCCGCCTTCGGGCATGAAGCGCCCGCAAGCGCGCACGATGCGCCCGCAACCGTCCTCGTCGCGAACAGCGGATCGAACTACAACCCCAAAGGACTTGTCGATCCCGAGACGACCACGGGTGCGCCCACGTACTCCGACGGCACGGCGGCTCCGTACCGGGACGCCTACGTCATCGACAACTACGGCCTGTTCGATTCCTCGACCTACTCCCAGCTGGAAAGCCGGGCGCAGTCGCTCTCGCAGGCCCACGGCGTGGGCGTCTACCTGCTCGTCGTGCCCAACATAGGCTCGAGCGTCGTGCGCACGTTCGCCATCGACTACTACCGCTTCTACGAACTGGGGCTCGGACCGAGCAAGAGCGGCGTTCTGTTCCTTATAGCCGTCGACTCGCGCGATTACGTCACCATCACGTACGGCAAGGGCGTCACCGTGTTCACCGACTATCAGATCGACGCCATGGAGAAGGCCATCACTGAGCAGCTTTCCGAAAACAACTGGGTCCCGGCGGCAAAAGCCTACCTCGACCAGGCCGAAACGGCCCTACAGTTCTACGCGGACAAGGGAGAGCCGCTCGATTCGCACAACGACCCGGCAACCGCCTGGATCGACGCGCTCATCAAAACGGCCTTCGCGCTCGTCATCCCCGCGCTCGTCGCAGGGGGCGTGTGCAGGAGCGGCTATCGGAAAATGAAGACGGCCCATCGCCAGACGCAGGCCGACGACTACCTTCGCAACACCAGTTTCACCCTCCTCGAGCAACATGACGATTTCATAGGGACGCAC
>CAUVMU010000259.1:0-3166 GCA_963552775.1 uncultured Eggerthellaceae bacterium
TCTATATAAGTTAACAACGCAACGGTTGACCAATGAATCGAGGACGGGAACGGAGCGTGCCATGGGCGACGAGCTTCAGGTGTTCGAGCGCAAGATCGTGCGCCACTGCTCCCCCGTACTCGTCGGCGTCAAGCCCGCGAACCTGTTCACGTTCCGCGTTGAGAGCAATTCCGCCTGCCCCTGCCTAGCCTATCGGCGCGGACAGGCCGCCTTGACCCCCGGCGGCTTTGAGCGCGGGCTTGCAGCCTGCCGAGCCAAGCTCGACCCGTTCGGCATCCGGCTCGCGCTGCTCGCCGAGCGCTGCACCGGACAGCTCGTCTACGCGTTTCGTCCAGCGCTGCTCGCAGCCATGCTTGCACGGCCGGCCGAACGGCGCTTTCTCGAAGCACGCGGCTACGACGTAGGGAGCCTTCCGGAGTGCATCGCGCTGCTTGCCGAGCGCATCGCGTCTTCGACCTGCGGAAAAACCGCATGCCCGCAAGGTCGCGCCTGCAGGTTCCCCCACGAGATCGGGTTGTTCCTCGGTTATCCGCTCGACGACGTCGTTGGGTTCATAGAGAACCAGGGCAGGAACTACCTGGCCTGCGGCTGCTGGAAGGTCTACTCCCGGGCCTCCGTCGCGAAGCGGCGCTTCGCATGCTACCGGACCTGCACGCTCTGCTGCGAGCGGGCCTTCGAACAGGGATCGTCCCTCGAGCAGCTGCTCGTTCGCGCCGAAGACGCGAACGATGCTCTGCTCCCCATTGCCGCACGGCGGCTCAGGCAACGCCTTGCACGAGAGGGCGCAGCGCACTGCATGCACTGCACCTTCCCGTGCGACGCTTTACCGAGCGCGCAGAGAATTGAACAAGCAGGCTGATTCAAAGGAGCAAGTTATGAGCAAAGTAGCCATCGTTTTCTGGAGCGGAACGGGAAACACCGAGGCCATGGCCGACTTCGTGGCGCAGGGCGTACGCAGCGCAGGCGGCACGGCCGCTCTGATCCAGGCGTCCGACTTCGGGCCGAGCAGGCTCGACGAGTTCGAAGCCGTGGCGTTCGGCTGCCCGGCTATGGGCGACGAAGAGCTCGAGGACACGGAGTTCCTGCCGATGTACGACGAGGTCGAGCCGTTGCTCGGCGACAAGAAGGTCGTGCTGTTCGGATCGTACGACTGGAACGACGGCGAGTGGATGGAGCTGTGGGAGCAGCGCGCCGAAACCGCCGGGGTGAACGTCGTCGACTCCGTTATCGCCAAGGACTACCCCGACGAAGAGGCCACAGCCGAGTGTCTGCGCATCGGCGCGCTACTCGTCTAAAGCACCCGAACAGGCAGCGCATAGGCGCACCCACCGTCCTCCGCTCGGCAGGCGTCCGCCGAGCGGAGGGCACAGCGAACTAGCGGGTCTTCACCACATAGTAACCCGCGTCGGTGATGGCGCGCTCGATCGCTTCGCTCTCGAGCGGCTCTTTCGAGAGCACGCGCGCACGACCTTCGTCCAAATCGACCCGCGCGTAGGTGCCGCCGAGCGCGTTCAGGGCGTTCTCCACATTGTTAACGCAGTTCAAACACGTCATTCCGCTTATCTTGACCTCGGTCTCGTACGGGTAGCTCGCCTCGTCAGTGTCTTTCACGACCACCTTCTTCGACGCCGCGGACCCGCCTCCGTGACAGCCGCTCCCACCTGACCAGGTGCGCTTCATGTGGCGGGCCGCCGGAATGCATATCAGCGCCACGATGACCAGTACGACGATGGTTCCCCAGCTCATAGGAATCACATCCTCCCTCGGCGGCGGCAGAGCGCCCCAGCCGATCGTTCTTCTTCGTTCGCTTCAGGATACTAGCGCAGCCCTCCGCGCAGAGCAAGCGCGCGTTCGCGGTGCTCCCATACGAAAAACGCGCCGGCCCTTATTGGGGCACTCCTTCCTTCTGCATGCGCCCGAGGTGCTCCCATACAAAAACGCGCCGGCCCCTGTTGGGGCCGACGCGTCGACCGACACGCGAGCGAAAAGGCTCTACGCGAAGATGAACATGGCCAGGAATGCGGCGGAGGCGACCCACATGAGGGGCTTCACCTCGGCGACCTTGCCCTGAACCACCTTGATGATGCAGTAGGAGATGAATCCGAAACCGATGCCGTTGGTGATCGAGTAGGTCAGCGGAATGGCCAGGATGGTGATGAACGCCGGGAAGGCGGACTCGATATTGGCCCAGTCGATGTCGGCAACGGCCGTCATCATGAGGTAGCCCACGACCACGAGCGCACCGCAGGTGGCCGCGCCGGAGACCATGCCGATAATCGGAGCGAAGAACGCGAACACCACGAACAGGGCGCCGATCACGATGTTGGACAGGCCCGTGCGCGCGCCGGCCGAAGCGCCCGCCGTCGACTCGACGAAGCTCGTAATGGAGCTCGCGCCGAGGAAGCCGCCGACGGCCGCAGCGGCGGAATCCACGAGCAGGATGGGCTGGATGTTGTCGACGTTGCCGTCCTTGTCAACGAACTCGCCCTGCTCGCCGACGGCCACGACCGTGCCCATGGTGTCGAAGAAGTCGCTCATAAGCAGCGAGAACACGAACAGGAGCAGCGCGGGCTGCAAGAACACCTGAACGAGCGCCATCGTCCCCGTCGCAGGGTCGGTCTGCAGCGGCGCCGCGAACGCGGAGAAGTCGATGCCGAAGTTCCACTCGGTGGGAAGCGCCGTCACGCCGAGCGGGATGCCCACGACCGTGGAGAGCACGATGGAGATGAGCAGAGCGCCCTTCACGTTCATGGCCTGCAGGATGACTGCCGTGAGCACCGAGACGACCGCCACGACGCACACCGGGGAGGTCAGATCGCCCAGACCTAAGATCGTGGACTCGTTCGAGACGATGACGCTGCCGCCCTTCAGGCCGATGAACGCGATGAACAGGCCGATGCCGATGCCGATGGCGCGGCGCAGGTTCACTGGAATGGCGTCCATGATGGCCTTGCGCAAGCCGCAGAGCACGAGAACGAGAATGACGATGCCCTCAAGGAAGACGACCGCCATGGCCACGCGCCAGTCGACGCCGAGCGCGTCGGCTCCGCACAAGCCGAACGCCACGATGGCGTTGATGCCCATGCCGCTGGCCAGCGCGATGGGCCGGTTCGCGATAAGGCCCATCGCAATGGTCATGATGGCGGCGCCGAAGCACGTCGCCGTG
>CAUVMU010000260.1:0-3157 GCA_963552775.1 uncultured Eggerthellaceae bacterium
TCGAGCGGAATGCCGGCACTGGTCAACGCTCGCGCCACGTTCTGGGCGAACGGTGTATCGAGGCCGACGCGCCGCAGGCGCTCGGAATCGGCGAACACGGCCTCGGGGGTGCCGAGCATGAGCTGTTCGCCGCGGTCGAGCACGAGGATGCGGTCGCTCATTCGGGCGAGGTCGTCCATGTTGTGCGACGACATGAGGATGCTGAGGCGCTGGTGCTTCAGCCCCTCGATCAAGGAGAGCAGTTCGGCATGGGCCTGCGGGTCGAGGCCTGCGGCCGGCTCGTCGAGCACGAGGACCTGCGGGTGCATGGCCAACACGCCGGCGAGCGCTACGCGTCGCTGCTGGCCGCCCGAAAGCTCGAAGGGGCTCTTCTCGCGCAGGGCCGCCCCGTCGAGCTCGACGGCTTTCAGGGCCTCCCTGACGCGCGCGTCGATTTCCGACTCGGGAACGCCCAGGTTGCGCGGGCCGAACGCGACGTCCTCGAACACGCTTGCGGCGAACAGCTGGTGCTCGGGGTACTGGAACAGCATGCCGATACGCCCGCGGCATGCGCGGGCCGCGCGTTTGTCGGCCAGGTCGCGCCCGGCGACGAGCACGCGTCCCGCCGTAGGGTGCAGCAGACCGTTCACGTGCTGGATGAGCGTCGATTTCCCGCTGCCGGTATGGCCGGCGATTCCGATGAACTCGCCGTCCTCGAGCGTGAAGTCGATGCCGCGCAGAGCCCAGCGCTCGTCGCCGCGCGATCCCCATGTGCGTGCGGGTTGCGCGTGCACGGACGTATTTGCGGCTGCGCCGCCAGCCGTCCCCCCGTTCGTACCTGCGGCCGCGCCGCCAGCGGTATCCCCGTTCGTACCTGCGGCGTTCGCCGTTCCGTGCGTTCTCGCACCTTGGGGGTCTGCGTTCGCCCGTTCGCCCTTCGCGCCGTCCCGTTTCGAGAGCCGTGCAAGCAGGCCGCCCTTGCGCGCGTGCCCCTCAGTGCGCTCGTAGGAGTACCCTACGCCCTCGAAAACAACCGGCACAGGTCCTCCTCAAGTTCGGATTCCGTCAGGCGCACCTCGACGGGCACGCCTCGTTTTTGCAGTTCGAGCGACAGTTTGCACGCAGGCGGAACGTCGAGGTGCAGCGCTGCGAGCTCTTCGGCGCGCGTGAGCACGTCGTGGGGGCTTCCGTCGAGTGCGATGCGCCCCGCGTCGAGCACGACGACGCGCTCGGCTTGGGCGGCCTCTTCCATGAAGTGGGTGATCATGAGCACGGTCATGCCCCGGTCGTGCAGTTCATGGCAGATGCGCATGAGGCTCTTGCGCCCGCGTGGGTCGATCATGGCGGTCGCTTCGTCGAGCACGATGATCGAGGGCTCCATGGCCAGCACGCCCGCGATGGCGACCCGCTGCTTCTGCCCGCCCGAAAGCGCGGTGGTCTCGCGGCGCTCGAAGCCGCTAAGCCCCACGTCAGCGAGTGCTGCGGTCACCCGTTCGCGCAGTTCGGGGTTGGGAATGCCGAGGTTCTCCGGACCGAAGGCGACGTCGTTCTCGATGAGGCTCGCGACGAGCTGGTCGTCGGGGTTCTGGAACACGAGCCCTGCGTTGCTGCGGATGTAGTAACGTGCCTTCGAATCGCTCGTCGAGCGTCCGAGCACGCGCACTTCGCCCTCGTCGGGCTCGAGCAGGCCGTTCACGTGCTTGGCGAGGGTCGATTTTCCCGAGCCGTTTCCGCCGAGGATGCAGACGAACTGCCCCTGCTCGATGCGCAGATCGATGCCGTCGAGGACGAACGCCTCGCCGTCGAACGTGAACCTGACGTGGTCGAAATCTATCATGACGCTCCCAATAGCTGCGCGGCCGGCCCTAGCGGCCTCGCACCTGTTTCTTCCGAGGGGTGAGCAGGTTGGACACGCTCTTGTAAACCACGAGGGTCAAAACAGCGTTGAGCAAGCCCTTTATGAGGTTGAACGGCGTGAGGATCGGGACGATCATGGCCATGACGGCCTCGACGGGCACTCCCGAGTACAAAGGCGTGATGAGCAGGTTGCCGACGATGGCCAGAACGACGGCCGCGACGACGCTCGCGGCGAGCCCGAGAAGGGCGCCTTTGAACGAGTGCATCGTGCGGTAGATGAGCGCTGCGGGCACGACGAATCCGATGATGACGAGGATGGTCATGAGCGCTCCCCAGAAATCGCTCATGATGAGGCCGTGGATGATGGCGCATACCACGCCGACCGCCACGCCGGGCCCCGGCCCGTACGCGAATCCCGACACCATGGCCGTGATGGCCGAGGGATCGTATTTCAGATAAGGAGCGGCTGGGAACAGGGGAATTTCGATGAACGAGAGGATGACGCCGATGGCGCACATGAGCGCCATCGTGACGAGCTGGCGCGTTCCCCAGGCGTTCGTGTTCTCGAACTGCAGGTCGTGGGAGGAATCGTTTGTCGAAGCCATACAAGGTCCTTTCTCGCGCGAGGTGCCGAATCGTTCGGGCCGCCCCTTCCTCGCACAAGGGAAAGGCCCGTATGAATTCCGCTGGTTCATACGGGCCTGAACTATCACAGGATGTCGATCGCACAGAGCGTTCGACCTGCGATATCTGCCTCTTCCATCCGGACTTTGACCGTTGGTCCCGGAGTTTCACCGGAGTCAGCCCGACATGCCCGCACGGGGCGCATCGGGGTCGCGGACTTTCGGCTCGCCGCATGCGCGGGCCCGATTACCGCCAGTGAGGAATTTCACCTCGCCCTGAAACAGAATCCATCGGTAGCGATTGTAGCGGGCCGCTCCACCGTGTGCAACCCCTCGGATTGATTCGTGATAGATGCTACCGAATGATGCATCGTTGACCCATAACATCTACATCCAGGACGACGCGCCGGGAGACCAAAGGGATTCTACATCAACAGCGGCATGGCGGATATCACTGTGATTGCGAAGACGAATCAGACGCTTGTCCCCGTGCTGAAATAACCAAATGTGTCGTCAAAATTACACTCGTCTTGAAATAAGCCCCGTTTTTGCTGAGAAAACCCTCTTGTGCAAGAAACGAGTGTAAGTTTCGGGGTGTCGTTTTTTACACTCGTTCCTTCGCGGAACCGACGATTGCCTCTTCAAGCTTGCCGAGAGGGATGGGTGCGACTCTCAAGATTGTGTCCATATCCAACGAG
>CAUVMU010000261.1:0-3122 GCA_963552775.1 uncultured Eggerthellaceae bacterium
AGCGGCTTTTTCGCCGATATCGGAACGATGGTGCTTTCCCTCGAAATTAATAAGGTCGCACGCCTGGTACGCCAAATCGCGCGCGGAGGCAAACGTATCACCGAGCGCCACGACGTTCAACACGCGACCGCCTGCCGTTACCAACTCGCTATCAGCGTTCAAGCCGGTGCCCGCATGGAACACCGTGACGCCTTCGAGCCCTTCGGCATCCTCGACCCCGAGAATGACCTTGCCCTTCTCGTACGCGCGCGGGTAGCCCTCGCTCGCCAGAACGACGCCGACGGCCCAGGATTCCGACCAGGAAAGCTCGATGTCGTCGGGGCGACCTTCGGCCACGGCGAGCATGACCTCCACCAGGTCGCTGTTCAGGCGCGGCAGGACCACCTGGGTTTCGGGGTCGCCGAAACGCGCGTTGAACTCGAGCACCTTGGGACCTTCCGGCGTGAGCATGAAGCCGCCGTACAGCACGCCACGGTAGTCGCAGTCGAACTCCTCGGCCGTCGCGGCTGCCGAGCGCTCCATGATGGCGCGCATCTCGGCAAGCTCTTCGGGCGTGACGATGGGGACGGGCGAGTACGCGCCCATGCCGCCGGTGTTCGGACCCAGGTCCCCGTCGAAGGCGCGCTTGTGGTCCTGCGCGGTGGACATGCAGTATGCCTTGCCTGCGGACACGAAGGCGAGCAGCGAGCACTCGGGGCCGGTCAGGCACTCCTCAACGACCACGATCGAACCCGCCTCGCCGAACGTTCCGGAGAAACAGGCGCGCACAGCCTCCTCGGCCGCCTCGAGCGTATCGGCCACAACAACGCCCTTGCCCGCGGCGAGGCCGTCGGCCTTCACCACGGCAGGTACGCCGAGCTCTGTTAGATAGGCCAAAGCATCGGCTTCGTTGTCGAAGCTGCCGTAGCGAGCCGTGGGGATGCCGTGACGGCCCATGAACTCCTTGCTGAAGGTCTTGCTGCCCTCAAGCCGAGCGCCCTGCGCGTCGGGACCGAACACGGCAACGCCGGCTGCGCGAAGGACGTCGGCAACGCCGCTGACCAGAGGCGCTTCGGGGCCGATGACGACCAGCCCGATACGATGCTCGCGCACGAAAGCCAGAACGGCCGCGCCGTCGCTTGCATCGAGACCGGCGACGTTCTCGGCGACGTTCACCGTCCCGCCGTTACCGGGCGCGACGTACAGGCGCTCGGTCTGCGGGGACTTCGCAAGGGCCCAGGCCAGCGCATGCTCACGGCCGCCGTTTCCCAATACGAGGATGTTCACTGTTCCGCCTTTCTCACAAGAATGGTCGAAGCCTTCGGGCTTCACAAAGCCGCTGACGCAAGACTCGCAGATCAGCGGCCGCTTGGGCGCTTCGATCGGCCGAACCGTCCGATTGCTCAAATCGCCCACCGCATCCGGCCAAGCGAGCTTAAGCTAGCTCTCGTCGCGATACCAGCCGCGCAGAATGGTCTGGTCGCGGTCGGGGCCCACCGCGATGATGCTGATGCGCGCACCGGTTATCTCCTCAAGGTGCTCGACATAGGAACGCGCGTTGTCGGGCAACTCTTCGAACGAGGTGCACTGCGTGATATCGACGCCCTTCCACCCGGGGAGCTCTACGTATACGGGCTTGGCGTGGAACAGCACGCTCTGCTGCATGGGGAAGTACTCGTAGCGCTCCCCGTTACATTCGTAGGCGACGCACACCTTGATGGTGTCGAACGCCGAAAGCACATCGAGCTTGGTCAATGCGACGTCCGTCAGGCCGTTGACCTCCACGGCATAGCGCCCGATCACCGCATCGAACCATCCGCAGCGGCGCTTGCGTCCGGTCGTAACGCCGTACTCGTGCCCTACCTGGCACAAAAGCTCCCCGACCTCGGCCTCCTCGCCGATGCCGCCGTCCTCCGCGAAACGCTGCTCCGTGGGGAACGGCCCCCCGCCGACGCGCGTGACATACGCTTTCTGAATGCCGAGCACCCGATCGATAGCCGCAGGCCCCACGCCTGAACCGGTGACCGCACCGCCTGCACAGCACGACGACGAAGTGACGTAGGGGTAGGTTCCGTGGTCGATATCGAGCAACGTGCCCTGCGCGCCTTCGAACAGAATGGACTTTCCGGCGCGGACGGCCGTATTGAGCAGCTGGGCCGTTTCCGTCACATACGGAGCGAGGATGCGTGCGTACGGCAGGTACTCGTCGAGAATCTCCTCGACCATGTACACGTGCAGACCGTAGATGCGCTCGAGGATGGGGTTCTTCTGCGCCAAGGCCGCCTCGAGCTTGAGACGGAATATCTTCTCGTCGAGCAGGTCCTGGACGCGGATGCCCTTACGGGCGGCCTTGTCCTGGTAGCACGGGCCGATACCGCGCTTGGTCGTGCCGATCTTGTTTTCGCCGAGGCGCTTCTCATCGGCGCCGTCGAGGTCCTTGTGGTACGGCATGATGACGTGGGCGTCGCAGGATATCTTGAGGTTCTTGCACGAGATCCCCTCGGCGTCGAGCATGGACATCTCCTTGATGAGCACGCCCGGGTCGATCACGACGCCGTTGCCGATAACCGGCACGGAGTCCTCGTACATGACGCCGGAGGGCATGAGGTGCAGGGCGAGTTTCGTATCGCCGTGAATCACCGTGTGGCCGGCGTTGTTGCCGCCCTGGTAGCGCACCACGAAATCGTAGTCGCTCGCGATGAGGTCGGTGACCTTGCCCTTGCCCTCGTCTCCCCATTGAGCTCCAACGAGCACCGTGTTCATAGACTCGCATCCTTTCGCGCCCCGTTTGCGCGAGGCGGTCGAACAACCGCAGCCGTTCCAATCGGGGTCGAGCGGCTGAACTGCGCCCTCGCCGCGCGAGCGGCACACCCCGTGAACCTCAGATTATATTACAGCTCGACCAGCGCAGCCGACGAATCGGCCGAACGCATGAACTCCGTAGTTTGGCAGAAGACTCCTAGGACGCACGGAAGAGTAGGCCTTTCGGCCGTGCAGGCCTACCGGGACCCCGTAACTGGAAGGCCGAAGTGAAAGCGTGTGGTCAGGACCTTGTTCAAGAAAGCAAGAAAGTACGTTGGCAATAAGAAGACGCTACAGATAATATACAGCGAGAAATCGTCATTTTGCCAGTTCAAAGTAGG
>CAUVMU010000262.1:0-3122 GCA_963552775.1 uncultured Eggerthellaceae bacterium
CCATTGGCTTTGGCTGGCAATCGTGCGTTCGGGGTGTTTGAGCAGGATGGATGTGTTCGCCAGGATGACGGTGAGCGGAGTCTTCAGCTCATGCGACGCATCGGTGACGAACCGGCGTTGCCTATCCCAGGCTTCCCGAACGGGACGCAGCGCCCAGCTTGAAAGGAACAGGCTGATGACGAAGAAGACGAGCAGGGCCCCGACTGCGGCGAGGGCCAATGTCGTCGCGAGGGATTGCCAGGCATCTCCGGCGCTGCTGTCGGAGAAAGCGACGTAGGTTGCTCCGTCGTCTGCGGTCTTCTTGAGGTAATCGAGTCCGAGGTCAGCAAGCCTGCCTCCCCCCTCGTCGAAGGAGGAGGTTCGCGCGGCAGCCTGTTCGAGCACGTCCGATGCGATGAAGGCCGTGGTCGGGCCTGTCACGACCGCAAGGCCGCCGTCGTCTGTCACGCGGTACACGGCCACGGGCGTAAACGGTTCGTTGCGCTGGTTCCAGCCGCCGATCTCCGGCTGGCCCGATGTTTCCGCCTCGTCGGGATCGGAGGCTTCGCCTGCCTCGTCGGCGTCGTTGTCGGTGTCGGAGATGTCATCGGCGTCGTCCGCGTCGTCCGCGTCGTCTGCATCGTTATCGGCGTCGTCCGCGTCGTTTTCCCCATCGACGTTGTCGTCGGTATCGTCGGCACCGTTGCCAGAGCTCGATACCCCAAGGAGACCCGCCGCGCCTCCCTCGCCATCCGCGTCGTCATCCGCGTCGTCATCTGCGTCCGCATCGTCCGCCTCGTCGTCCGCGCTTTCCTCATCCGCTGCCTGCTGCGCCGAATACGCGGGTTGGGGGGCGAGTACGGGAGCCTCGGCAGGAGGGGCGACCCTCTTTGCCGCCCCGTCGTTGGCGATCGCTGCTGTATCGTCGGAGGATGCGTCGACGGCCGTCTCGTCTGTCGCACGGTCCAAAACCGCGTCCTTTCGCTGACCTGCGCCGTCGAAACGCTGATGACGGGATGCCTGTTCGATCGCCCTGTTGAGGGCCTCGCCCACGGTCGCTTCCGCGCGCTGGTATTCGGTATAGCAGATGCCTGCGAACACGGCGGCTAAGACGAGCGCCACCATGGTCATGTTGATGGCCACGAACTTCCAGCGGAGCTTCCCGAACATGCTCTATTCTCCCGCCACGAGACGGTATCCGACTTTGCGCACGGTCTCGACCTGCGTTTTCGATCCGAGGAACTTGAGCTTCTTGCGCAAGAACGAAATATAGGCCTCCACGTTGTTGTCGACGGCGCTCGATTCCACGCCCCAGACCTTCGAGATGAGCGTGTCCTTCGACACGATCTGATCGTGGTTGGCCATGAGGATGCGGGCGATGGAGAACTCCTTGAAGCTGAGATTCAGCGATTTCTCGCCGCAGGAGAGGTCGTGGCTTTCGAGGTTGAGCGACAAGTCGGCGAACTCGAGCGTCTCGAAGACGACCTGGCCCTGCCTGCGGGTGAGGGCTCGCAGGTGGGCGAGCAGTTCGGCGGGGGAGAAGGGCTTGGTCATGTAATCATCGGCACCGGAGTCGAGTCCGGTGATCTTGTCGGGAATCGTGCCGCGCGCCGTGAGCATGAGGACGGGCGTGTCGATGCGGGCGCGTCGCAGTTCGCGCACGACGGCGTACCCGTCCATCTTGGGGAGCATCAAATCGAGGATGACCACATCGTAGATGCCGCTTACGGCGTAGTCGAGACCCGCCTGTCCGTCGTGGACGATGTCGACCTGGTAGTCGTTCTCCTCGAGGATGCGCCCGAGCGCCTGGGCGAGGCGGATGTCGTCTTCGACGATGAGAACCTGCATATGCGGCCTTCCTTCGGATGGGCGGCGCGGGGCCTGTGGGAAAATCCTTCGGCTCCATTCTACCCCGAACCCTGAAAAGCGCCTGAAACAATGCTGCGGTTAAGGTATGCTGAACATAAGCAAGCGGCGTATAAAGGGGCGTGCGTTGCAGGAGGAACGGGACAGGGTTCAACCGACGCGGCGCGTTCGCCTGCTCGCCGTGCTCGCTGCCGTTCTGACGTCGGGCGTTCTTGCCGCTCTCGTGCTCGCGGTCGCGCTCTTCGGCGACAGGACCCCTCCGCCGGGCCCGTATGCCGAGGGCTTCGGCCCTGCGACGAGTACGTACGCCCACATGGCGGTTGCAGGCGTTCTGCTGACCGCGTGGGGCGCTTCGGTGAAGCGTCGTTGCCTCGATGCGCAGGTGGGTCGCTTCCTGCTCGTTGCGACGACGCTGCAGATCTGGGTCATGCTCATCATAATCGTGAAGTACTCCTGGCAAAACGACGATATGAGCAAGGCGCTGTGGTACCTGACGTACGTTCCGCTTGTGTTCACGCCGACGTTTCTGCTGTTCGCGGCTATGAAGACGGCTGGATTCGGGGAAGGTGCGCGTCCCCGCGCCGTTCGCCGCGCATGCATCGTCGTCAGCTGCTTTCTGGTGGCACTCGTGCTCACGAACCGTCTTCACGGGCTCGTATTCGTGTTCGCCCCGTCGGATTCGCACATTCCGTTCCGGGAGGTGCCTTACGGTTATTCGTACGGGTATTGGCTCGTGTACGCTTGGATCGCGTTGCTGTTCCTCGCCTGCGCGGTCCTGCCCGTCTTCGCCGCTCGTAAGCGTCTGCGCAGTGCGTTTCTTCCGCTCGTGCTCATAGCGTTTGTCGGCGTGCTCTATTCGGCGGCCTACATCCTGAAGGTCGACTTCGTGTTTCGGGGAAACTTCTACTTCGCGTACATGGTGTTCGTCGTGGCGAGCATCGAGTTCTGTCTGAGAACGGGCCTGATACCCTCCTATGCCTGGTACGGCGATCTGTTCGCCTCGCTTCCCCTCGACCTGCGCGTCTTCTCGCGCGATCTGCGTCCGGCGTTCTCGACGCGTCGTGCGCACCGTTTATCGCCGTCAGAGTCGGAGGCTTTGTCCCACGTTGCCCATCTCGGGCGCGGCGATACGGTGCGCCTGTCGTCTCCTGCCGGGACGACGCGCAAAGCCTTCGGTATCGCGGGTGGAATAGCCTACGTGGTAGGGGATGCTTCGGTCATGGAGTCCCTGCGATGCGCGCTCGAATCGAAACGCACCCTGCTCGAGCGCCGGCGTG
>CAUVMU010000263.1:0-3117 GCA_963552775.1 uncultured Eggerthellaceae bacterium
CCCTCGTCATGCGAAGAGCCCTGCTCTTACGTAGCCTTCATAGTTCTCGGTCCCGTCGCGCATCGAGATTGCATCAAATTTCCGAAACTATTGTCGTCATGCAAATAGTTATGAGATGATACTATTGAAAGCATATTCAAACCGATAACCGCCTTCGATAGGAGCGCGAACATGGCTCTGTGGTCTGCCTGCCATCCTAAAACCGATGAGGAACTGCTGGAATGCTCCACGCTGGGCAAATCGCTCAACCGGCTTTCCCAGCCGACCATCCTTACGCTGCTCGCACGGTCGAGCACGCCTTTGCACGGTTATGTCATCGTGCAGCAGGCAGCCGATTCTCCCATGTTCGGGGGTAAAAAGCCCGACGCAACCGGCATCTATCGTGCGCTCAAGCGCATGGAGGAGAGCGGCTTGGTCGAGTCGTATTGGGAAACGCCCGACGAGGGCTCCGCTAAACGCATGTTCCTTCTGACCGAGAAGGGACGTGCTGCTCTGCGCCGCTGGATCGACGCGCTGGCCTGCTACAAGCTGACCATCGAGGAGCTGCGGGTCGACGCCGCCGACGCGCTCGGCATCGAGCTGCCCGACACGCCCTACTGCGCGCACTAGTATCCCTTTCGCAGCGCCGTTCGTGACCCGTATTGACAAGAACATACGGGGCGTCGTGTACGCCCTGATAGGGGGAGTCCTCTGGGGTTTCTCGGGCTCGTGCGCCCAACTGCTGTTCAGCGCGTACGGCGTCGACCCCTTGTGGGCGACCTCCGTGCGCATGATGCTCGGCGGTGTGGCGCTGTCCGCCATAACTCTCGCTACCCGGCGCAGCCGGGCGCTCGATGTGCTCAGACGGCCTCGCCATGTGGCTCGTCTCGTGGTGTTCGCGGCGTTCGGTCTGTTCCTCATGCAGTTTTCCTACCTCATGACCATTAACTTTTCCAACGCGGCAACCGCCACCGTGCTCGAATACATCGGTCCCATGCTCGTCGTCGTGGTCATATGCGTGCGCGGGCGACGTTGGCCGACCGTCCGCGAGGTTATCGCCATCGTGTTCGTTATTGTGGGAGTGTTTCTGCTCGCCACGCACGGGGACGCCTCCCAGCTGGCGCTTTCCCCCCTTGCGCTTACCTGGGGCCTCATAGCGGGCGTCTCTATCGTCACGTATACGCTGCTTCCCAGCCTGCTCATGGAACGTTTCGGCAGCTCGAGCGTGCTTTCGTGGGCCATGCTCATCGGCGGAGGGGTGTTGTGCGTCTACACGCGGCCCTGGACCAGTCTGCTGGCGCTCGACGCCGCAGGATGGGCGTTTCTTGTCGTTGGGCTTACGGGGTTGGGAACGATCGTGGCCTACCTGGCGTACTTTCAGGGAATCAAATACATCGGGGCTACGCGTACGAGCCTTTTGTGCAGCGTAGAGCTCATCTCGGCGGCGGGGCTCGCCGTGTTCTGGCTGCACACGCAGCTTGCGGTTATGGACTACGTCGGGCTCGCTCTGGTTATATCGACCGTGTTTCTGCTGGCCAAGGCCGACGAGGCAGAAACCCCCCGGCCGAAGGCTTCGTAAGCGCTCGCTCGCGCGGGCGGGTTCTGCCGGGTCGCGCGGGCGGGTCTGCCAGGTCGCGCGGGGTCTGCCAATCGCGCGGGCGGGTTCTGCGATATCGCGCGGCCGGGGTCGGTTGGCGCCATGTTTGGGGCCGGTCGGATCGCGACTATGGTGGGACCAGGTAGGTCAACGGCCGGGAGGCCGGTGCGCCTCACGATTTAACGTACAAGGTTGAGGAACGAAATTTCGCGCACTGGGGAAACTCCGCGCGAAACGTTAGATTTTCCCAATTTTGTACGTTAGTTTGAAGATGTCGGGATGGTCGTTTTCCAAATGGCGGAACGTGACATTTTCCGAATGGCGGGGCGTGTCGTTCTCGTCTGTCGCCGCTGGCCTAGCCGCTGGCTCGCATCTGCCGCCGCCCGACCGCTACCCTCGCCGCCGCTGGCCTGCGCCTGCCGCTCCGCGCCTGCCGCTCCGCGCCTACCGCCGTCCGCCGCCGCTGGCCCCGCTGTCGCTGCTTGATCATCACCCGTTCGCACCTGTTCGTTGTCCGCACCCGCCGTGAAGCGCCGCTCGTGAACCGTCCGTTGCCGTACAATGGGGTGCGTTTCATGCGCGGGAGGGCCGTCGGCTCCGACCGGCCCCTCGGCTCCGAGCGGACCGTCGACCTCGTCCGGCCCTTCGACCCTTCGGCTCTTCGGCCGAGGGCGGGCTCGCGCGTTTCAAGTGCGGGCGCCCTGCCCGCTCGATGCGAAGGAGCGGCCTATGTGCGGAATCGTCGGCTATACCGGGAGCGAAAGCGCCGCCCCCCGCCTGATCGAGGGACTCAAACGTCTCGAGTACCGCGGTTACGACTCGGCGGGAATAGCCGTCGAGCAGGGAGGGTCGCTGCAGATCGTGCGAAGGCGCGGCAAGGTCGCCAGCCTCGAGCGCACAGCGTCCCACTTCGACCTGGACGGGACCTGCGGCATCGGGCATACGCGCTGGGCGACCCACGGCCGTCCGAGCGAGGCGAACGCTCATCCCCATACGTCGTGCGGCGGGCATATCGCCGTCGTGCACAACGGCATCATCGAGAATTTCGGCGAACTGCGCGAAGCGCTCGAAGCGCGGGGCTGCTCGTTTATGAGCGAAACCGACACCGAGACGGTGGCCCATCTGATTGAGGAGGCGTACGACGGCGACCTGCTCGCCGCCGTACGCACCGCCTGCGAGCAGGTTGTGGGGTCGTACGGTCTGGCCGTGACGAGCGACTACGAGCCGGGTATCATCGTGGTCACGCGTAAGGACTCCCCGATCATCGTAGGCTTTGGCGAGGCGGGCAGCTACGTCGCCTCCGACGCCATCGCCATAATCGACACCACGCGCGACGTCGTGGTTTTAGAGGACCGTCAGTTCGCGCGCCTATCCCCTGAGGGCATCGCCTATTTCGACGCAGAGGGCCGCCCGTTCGAGCCGCAGGCCACCCATATCGCTTGGGACATGGACGTTGCCGAGAAGGGCGGCTACCCCGATTTCATGCTCAAAGAAATCCACGAGCAGCCGCGCGTCATCCGCGATACGTTGGCGGGGCGTCT
>CAUVMU010000264.1:0-3113 GCA_963552775.1 uncultured Eggerthellaceae bacterium
CCAGTGCCTCGCGTTCGTCGATGCCGTCACCTCGTTCGTGCACGGCGTGGGGGTCTATTCTTCCGAACTTGCCGGCATAGGGCTGGCCGTTCCGGGCATCGTGGCCGACGGCGTGCCCGCGCTGACGGCCAACATCTCGGCCGACTGGCCCCGTCTGCTCGACTCGCTGCGCCCCGCTTTCTCGCAGTGCCCTATCACCTGCGTGAACGATGCGAACGCTGCCGCGCTCGGCGAGCTGTGGCTCGGTGCGGCCGAGGGAGCGCGCAGTGTGCTGCTTGTCACGATAGGCACCGGTATCGGCGCAGGTCTGGTGGTCGACGGCCGCGTTGTGACCGGCCATAACGGTGCTGCGGGCGAAATCGGGCATTTGACGGTGGCACCCGGGGGCCGGCCCTGCGGTTGCGGGCGTGCGGGCTGTTTGGAGCAGTATGCTTCGGCGCGCGGCATCGTGGCGAATTTCTGGGAAGCCGACCGTGCGGGGATTCCCGCATCGAGTGCGCGCGTTCCCGCCCATGCCGTCGATGCACTGGCGGTGTTCGACGCCGCGCGCGCAGGCGACGAGCGTGCGCGGGCGGCGCTGCAGCGCTTCTCCAGCACGCTCGGATTCGCTTTAGCACAGGTCACCTGTGTGGTCGACTCGGAGGTCATCCTGCTCGGCGACGGCGTTGCCGGCGGGGCCGACCTGTATCTGGACGATTTGCGGGCGGCGTACGGTACGAGCTGTCTTTCCACGTGCGCGTCGACGGACATCCGCTGCGCCACGCTCGGCAACGACGGCGGCGTCGTCGGCGCGGTCCGCTGTTCTATGCTTGCCGAAGATGCAGGCGACCGCTAGCCGCTCACAGGTCGTTTGCGCACGTCGACATGTTGACGGGGTCATCGGTCGGGTTTTGCACAACGCTTGCGCAACGGTTGGACACCGTGCGCACCCAAGGCTTCATAATGCCTTGTTAGACGAGTATCGCCGTGTTCAGACGAAGAGGAGGGGCGCATGAGCACGTTGTCCATCGCGCCGAAATCCGCTGCGGATGCGCAGATGAAAAGCCATTTGACTACGTTCGCTCGCCGTATCGAAACCACACCCCCTGGCATGTGCCCGGTGGCCCTGCATCTTTCGCTGCTCGAAGCGAGCGAGGTGCAGAGCTGCGGCAAATGCGTGCCGTGCCGCGACGGCATCCCCCAGCTCGCCGCCTTGCTGCGCCGTGTCGTCGATTGCAAGGCCGAGCCGTCCGACCTTGACGCGATTGCCTCGCTTGCGCAGGTGGTGCGCGACATGTCGGATTGCGCTATCGGCTACCATGCTGCTGACGTGCTGCTGCAGGGTATGGAAGCGTTCGCTGAGGAGTTCCGCAGCCACGTGGAGGATCGCTCCTGCACACCCGGCATCGAACAGCTCGTTCCCTGCGAGGCGTTCTGCCCCGCCCACGTGAACGTTCCCGCCTACATTGCGCTTGCGGCCCAGGGCGACTGCGCCGGCGCGGTGAACATGGTGCGCAAGGACAACCCGTTTCCCACGGCGTGCGCACTCGTGTGCGAGCATCCCTGCGAGGAGCGTTGCCGGCGCCGCCTCATCGATGCGCCGATCAACATCCGCGTCATCAAGAAGTACGCCTGCGACAACGCGCCGGCCGACACGGTCCCCGTGCCAAAGCGCAGCGTGGACACGGGCCGCTCCGTTGCGGTCATAGGGGCAGGTCCGAGCGGTATGACCTGCGCGTACTTTCTCGCGCTCATGGGACATCGCGTCGTGGTGCTCGAAGCGCGCAAGAAGCTCGGCGGCATGATGCGCTACGGCATTCCACCGTACCGCTTCCCGCGCGAACGCCTCGACGAGGATCTGCGCGGTATCCTGGCGGTCGGCAACATCGAGGTGCGCACGGAGTCCGCGGTCGATACGGAGCTCCTGCGCGCTATCGTCGACGAGTTCGATGCCGTGTACGTAGCCATCGGGGCCCAGGTGGCCAAACCGCTCGGCATTCCCGGCGACGACGCTGCGGGCGTCTCGTCCGCCGTCGACATGCTCGGGGCCGTCGGCGACGAGGTGTTTCCCGACTACCGAGGCAAGAAGGTCGCGGTCATCGGTGGCGGGAACGTCGCGATGGACTGCGCGCGCACGGCCGTGCGCGCGGGAGCCGACGAGGTTTCGGTCGTGTACCGTCGCCGCCGCGAGGATATGACGGCCCTCGTCGACGAAATCGATGCGGCGGTCGCCGAGGGTGTCGAGCTCATCATGCTCGAGGCCCCGGTCGAAATCGAGGTCGACGCGACGGGACACTGCGCGGCGGTCGTCACGCAGCCCCAGATGATCAGCGCGGTGCGCGGCGGTCGGCCGGCACCGGTCAACGCCGATAAGCCCCGCAACCGCATCGAGGCCGATATCGTGCTCATCGCGGTGGGTCAGGATATCGTGAGCGGCCCGTTCGAGGAGTTCGGCATGGCAGCTGCGCGGTCGCGCTTCAAGGCGAGCGAATACCTCGAGTCCGAAGGCGTGCCCGGCGTGTTCGTGGGAGGCGACTGCCAGACCGGTCCAGCGACCATCATCAAGGCCATCGGCGCCGGTAAGGTCGCCGCGCGCAATATCGATCACTACCTGGGATACTCCCACACGCTCGACTGCGGGGTCACCGTGCCCGGCGCCACGCCGAACAACCGCGTTCCCACGGGCCGCATCAACGTGCCCGAACGGCCGGCCCGCGAGCGCAAGCACGATTTCCTTGCCGTGGAAGGAGAGATGACGCGCCAGGAGGCCGAGCAGGAATGCGGCCTCTGCCTGCGCTGCGACCATTACGGATGCGGAGTTCAAGAAGGGGGGCGCATTCAGTATGCCTAGCATCACCATCGACGGGAAGCGCCTCGACGTTCGCGCGGGAACCACCATCCTTGGCGCGGCCAAGCGCGCCGGGATCCGAATACCCACGCTGTGCTTTTTGCGCGACACGAACGCCATCGGATCGTGCCGCATGTGCTCGGTCGAGGTCGAGGGGGAGAGCGCCCTCGTCACCGCATGCAACACGCCGGTGCGCGACGGCATGGTCGTCACGACGGACTCCAAGCGCGTTGTCGACCACCGCCGTGTGGCCCTTGAGCTCATCTTGGCCGATCATGGCCTCGAC
>CAUVMU010000265.1:0-3079 GCA_963552775.1 uncultured Eggerthellaceae bacterium
GCTTGAGGCGGAGGCTCCGCTCGGCGCAGCCGTTTCCCCGCCGCCTGCCGCGCCTGCGGAATCGGCTTCGGAGCCCTTCGCGTACGGATGCGTGGTCTGGGCGGTCAGCTCGGCGGCTATGAGGCGCTCCTCTTCACGCGAACCCTCCTCGGCGGCATGGTCGTCTTCGAGCACGTCGATGACCGGGGCCTCCTTGTGCGCGCGCGAGGTGATGCGCTTGATGTCGCGCACGTGCGGCAGAAGCGATACGGCCACAATCATGATAACGATGACGGGCAGAATCCCGGTCACGTCGTTGAGCGACGCGATATTGTCAAGCGAGGGGCTGAGCACGATGTACTGGCCGCTGAGCGCCCCGATGGCCAAACACGCGTTGCTCAGGCTGAACACGAACACAGGCGAAGGGCGAAACTCCTGGCAGAGCTCGCCGAGGAACGACCAGAGCAGTGCCTCGAGGCACACGAACCCGACGACGAGGGCCAGCGAGGCGACAAGCGAGCTTTCCTTGAACAGGCTCGGGATGAGCAGCGTTGCTAGGGCGATGAACGGTACGACCACGCGCAGGAGCAGGTCCCAATGGCTGCGCTTGCCCATCGAGGTGATCACGGTGAGGGCCATGGCGATGATGCTCGCTGCGAGCAGTATGCCGAGCAGGGTGGCAGTGTCGGCCTGAGGGACGATGACCTGCAGCGATACGTGGCGCAGCACGCCGAGCACGAAACCGAGCATGAACACCGGAGCGCCGAGCCAAAGCGAGAAGGGGAGCTTCTTCACGGGCAGAGGATTGAAGATGGGCACGGCGTGGCGGATGGCATAGGACACGGGCGTGAGCTTCCAGAGGAGCGGCAGCTCCAGAATGGGGAGCGCCGGCAGGAGGATACGGCTTACATCGACGGGAATAACCCGTAAAAACAGCAGGTAGATGGCGAGCGCTATGACGATGGCCGCGCCTATGTTCACGACGATGGTCGTGGAGTCGCAGCGTGAGTAGGCGATGCTCCAGAATATGAGCAGTATGGCGGTGCCGAACCCGATAAGCGCGCCTGCTGCAAGAGCGAAGGCGATATGCGGTTGCGCCACAAGGGAGCAGGCGTACAGCACGAGCCCGCCGAGCATGGCCGTGATCGAATTGGCGATGATGCCGCGTTTCGACGTGTAGGTGGGCAGAAGGCGCTGGTCGGTTGCCGCAGCGACGAACAGCGTTCCCGCGAACACGACGATTGCGACGAAGGGAACGGGCCCGAGGTGCCCGAGCTGTCCGGGGGCCTGCACGACGAGGTCGAGCTCGGGAAATAGGAACGGCAGGCCGTACATGAGAAGGAAAGTCCATGCCAAGTGGATGCCGAACCCGAGGGATATGACCCCGAGCGAACCCTGGGAATCGTGGTCTCCATTGCCGACGATGATGCTGATTCGAGGCAGTGCCAAGATAGTGACCTCCGCATCAGGGTTGGTCGAATACTCCGAACGCCGTACGGCAAATAGTACTATGAACCCGCGCGCTCGACATTAGCCAATTGTAAGAATATTTACGATAAGGATTATTCACCTGCGCTTTCTCATCGAAATGAACTGAGGTTATGAGAAATCAACCTCCGAGGTCGATACGGGATGAGGGGAAAGTCGCACTAGTGAACCGATGATGGGCGCCTCTAAGGAGCGTAATCTTCGAATCATCGGTTCCAAGAGGGTTTTGCGAATCGGCAAACGGTGCTGCGGATTGCGGTGAAGGGTCCTTCGCCGCAATAGGGCATTGCAAGGCCACGGGGTCATATTCGGTTGGAACGCAGAGTATTTTGACCGTGTGACATAATGGGCTCGATCGGGTAAAGGGCCCGATCGAGACTACGAGTATAGGAGGAAAGCTATGTGTTTCAGACCAGCAGATGCAGCAGCCGGCGGCGGTGGAATGAAGTGTCCTAACTGCGGCAAGACCATTCAGGCGATGGGCGGCATCGTTTTCAAGAACTGCCCGTTCTGCAAGGCGGAGTTGCCCGCTGCCCCCGGCGCACCCGGCGCCCCCGCAGCCCCCGGCGCACCTGGCGCACCCGGCGCCCCCAAAGCTCCTGGCGCTCCCGGCGCCCCGAAGGCCCCCGGTGCTCCCAAGGCCCCTGGTGCCCCCGGCGCTCCGAAGCCGCCTTCAGCGTAGTTTTTACTTGCTGTTATCGGGTGCCCGGTCTGCCGGCCGGCCACCGCCCCCGATCCTCTCGAGGAGGTGACGTCACGGATCGGTTGTGTTTCTCAGATTGCACATAGACGAGTGCAGAAGAGTTTCTACGGTTTAGGGAACCAAAGAAAGAAGGAGAACATGGCATACGGTAAACAGTGGCGTACCACCCTTGAGGACGGGACCGTCGTAACCCGCAGCAACACCTGGTCGCCTCCGGGAAGTCACCCGGTCGGATACGGCGTCAAGGTCGTGACGAAGGATGGTAAGCTCGTCCGTGTCGAGGGCGACACGGATAACCCCATTACGAATGGCCGCGTCAACGCGATGAACCTCGCTCTGCGCGAGTACACCTACGCCCCCGAGCGTATCATCTACCCCATGAAGCGCGATCCCAAGGACCGCGGCAAGGACAAGTGGGAGCGCATTTCGTGGGACGAGGCAATCGATCTGTGCTGCGAGAAGATCAACGAGATGAAGGAAAAGTACGGTCCTGAGTCCATCGTCGTTTTCGGCGGCACCGGTCGCGAGGCTTGCATCTACTACTACGCTCTTGCGTTCTCCGCCATCGGCACTCCGAACTGTTGCTACACGCAGTCCGGCTGGTCGTGCTACGGCCCCCGCTGCTCTGTGACCGACTACATCCTGGGCGCTGGCTATCCCGAGATGGACTACGCCGGTTACTTCCCCGAGCGCTTCGACGACCCCAACTACGTCCTCCCTCAGTACCTCGTCCTGTGGGGCAAAGAGCCGCTGCCCTCCAACGGCGACGGTCTGTTCGGCCATGCTCTCGTCGACATGATGAAGCGCGGCATGAAAATCATCTCCTTCGATCCCCGTATTACCTGGGTCGGCAGCTGCGACGGCAACATCAACGTGCAGCTGCGCCCCCAGACCGACACGGCTCTGGCC
>CAUVMU010000266.1:0-3071 GCA_963552775.1 uncultured Eggerthellaceae bacterium
GCGCCGTCCTCGATGGGAATGCTGAAATCTTCGGCTTCGCCGCGACCTTTATCCTTGTTGGGAAAATCGTTGGACTTCGCCATGAGGTTTACTTCCCTTCTTTGCTCGCATCGTCGTCGACCACTTCGTAGTCGGCTTCGATGGTGTCGTCGCCGGGCTGCTGGGGCTGCTCACCAGCTGCGGCGGAATCAGGAGCGCCCTGTTGCGAGTACACGACCTCGGCCAGCTTGTACCCGGCCTGCTGCAGCTTCTCGCTCGCGGCCTTGATAGCGTCGGCATCGGTACCGGCAAGCGCGGTCTTAGCCTCGGCGATGGCCTCCTCGGCCTGCTGGCGCGACTCTGCAGGAGCCTTGTCGCCCAGCTCGTCGAGCGTCTGTTGCGTGGCGTTGAGAAGCGAGTCCGTGTTGTTGCGCAGCTCGACTTCCTCCTTGCGCTTGCGGTCCTCTTCGGCATTGTTCTCGGCGTCCTTGACCATGCGGTCGACTTCGTCATCGGAAAGCGCGGTGGAACCCGAAATGGTGATCTGCTGCTGCTTGCCGGTGCCAAGGTCCTTGGCCGACACGTTCACGATGCCGTTGGCGTCGATGTCGAACGTGACCTCGATCTGCGGCACGCCACGGCGCGCGGCCGGGATGCCCGAAAGCTGGAATCGGCCGAGCGTCTTGTTGTCATGCGCCATGGGGCGCTCGCCTTGCAGGACGTGGATCTCGACGGAGGTCTGGTTGTCGGCTGCCGTGGAGTACACCTCGGTCTTGCGAGCCGGAATGGTGGTGTTGCGCTCGATCATCTTGGTCATAACGCCGCCAAGCGTCTCGACGCCCAGGGACAGCGGGGTCACGTCGAGCAGCAGGATGCCCTCGACATCGCCCGAAAGCACGCCGCCCTGAACGGCCGCGCCCATGGCCACGACCTCGTCGGGGTTCACGGACATGTTCGGCTGCTTGCCCGTGATGGACTTCACCAGATCCTGAACCGCCGGCATACGAGTGGAGCCCCCCACGAGGATGACCTCGTCGATCTGGCCGGCTGAAAGCCCTGCGTCGCGCAGCGACTGCTCGACGGGCTTGCGGCAGCGCTCGAGCAGGTCGTTGGTGATGCGCTCGAACTCGGCGCGCGTAAGCGTGTAGTCGAGGTGCTTCGGACCGCTTGCGTCGGCTGTGATGAACGGCAGGTTGATATTGGTCTGCGTCGTGGCGGAAAGCTCCATCTTCGCTTTTTCGGCCGCTTCCTTCAAACGCTGCAGGGCCATTTTGTCCCCGCGCAGGTCGATGCCGTTGTCGGTCTTGAACTTGTCGGCGAGCCAATCGATAACGCGCTGATCCCAGTCGTCGCCGCCGAGGTGGTTGTCACCGGCGGTCGAGGCGACCTCGAACACGCCGTCGCCCAACTCGAGCACCGACACGTCGAACGTGCCGCCGCCCAGGTCGAACACGAGAATCTTCTGGTCCTTGTTCGTCTTGTCGAGACCGTAGGCGAGCGCGGCGGCCGTGGGCTCGTTGATGATGCGCAGGACCTCGAGCCCGGCGATTTTTCCGGCGTCCTTGGTGGCCTGGCGCTGAACATCGTTGAAGTACGCGGGCACCGTAATGACGGCCTGCGTGATGGTGGAGCCGACCTGCTTTTCGGCGTCGGCCTTCAACTTCTGGAGCACCATGGCCGAAATTTCCTCGGGCGTGTAATGCTTGCCGTCGATATCGACGACCGCGCGGCCGTCTTTGCCCGCCTCGACCTTGTAGGCGATGGTCTTGCGCTCCTCGGAGGTCTCACCGTAGGAGCGGCCGATGAAGCGCTTCACGGAGGCGACGGTGTTCTCCGGGTTGGTTACCGCCTGGTTCTTCGCGGCCTTGCCGACTACGCGCTCGCCGTCCTTGCGGAAGCCTTCGACCGAAGGGGTGGTGCGATCGCCTTCGGCGTTGACGAGGATTTCAGGCTCGCTGCCCTCCATGACGGCCATAGCCGAGTTCGTCGTGCCTAAATCGATGCCGAGAATCTTAGCCATTATCGTGTCCTCTCCTTAAAGTTGTAAAACCTTGGCGAGACTCTCAGTCGGGCCAAGCACCCGACTGAAAAATCCTTCAACGGTGCACACTATAAAATCTAAGTCGAGTCATGTCAAGTTTCTTGTAGCGGCGCGTTGATATTATGTAACTTTGCCTTCATAAGGCGTTGAACAGGGGTTTGGCTTTGATGAAGGCTGCTTCGATGCACTCGGTTCGAGATGGTTCGAGATTTCAGCCGCATGTGCGTACTGCTCGAAAGGCTCGAGCGGCACGCCGAATTCAAGTGCTTTTCGCCGCCGAACGACAGGGCAATTCGAGCGCCTTTCTGCATCTGCGGACGAAGAGCACCGTTTATGAGGAAGCCGGAAGCACCTGGAAAAGGAGGCCGTTGCGCGAGGGCGCCGCCGCGCGGAGGCCGTCGCGCGGGGGGCCGTCGCGGGGGGCCGTCGCGCGGGGGGCGCAGCAAAAGACCGGCGAAAGCCGGTCTTTGGACGCACTCGATCAAGAGCGCGTGAAGCGATGGAAACCGAATGCGCGGCAGACGCCGTGCAGCGGGCCGCAGCCCCGCGCGACGGGCGCCGTGCAACGGGTCGCAGCGCCTGCGCGACGGGCGCCGTGCAGCGGGTTGCAGCCCCGCGCGCAAAGAAAGCTAGTCTTCGGCGATCTCGGTAATGGCGCCCATGGGGCATTCTTCGAGACAATCGCCGCATGCGATACAGGAATCCTCGTTCACGACCTCGGCCACTCCGCCAGGAACCTCAAGGACCTCCTGAGGGCACGCATCAACGCAGATGCCGCAGCCGATGCATTCGTCGGCTTCGATTACGGGATGAGGCATAGCTATCTCCTTCTCGTCTGTGATGTAGTAAGAATTCAGTCCACCCTTGAATCTCTCTTGCGCAAGATACCATGCCGCCGCCCAAATGCAAGCAAACTTGCGATTTTTTCAGGATGCGGCATCATTTCTTCCCGAACGCTCGTTCGCCGCGCCGTCGCGCCCACAGGCGCCCGCACAGCGGGTGCGGTACGACAGCGACGAACGAGGTCGGATGCGGGCCCTATTCCGCGGCG
>CAUVMU010000267.1:0-3026 GCA_963552775.1 uncultured Eggerthellaceae bacterium
CCGCGGCGAGCGCGCGCCCTTCCAGTCTAGCACTTCGAGCGCATGGAGGTTCAACGGTAACTTTCCAAAATGTCTGTTCCCTTCGGTAGTCATTGTATCGAATCGGTTCGGTTTTGCGACCTGAAGAGAACGGGAACAAAAACGATTTTCGAAGATACCAGGTATGCGCCGTGATACCGCAGCGCCCGCTCGAGGCGATTCGCACCTCTCGAGTAGTGCCGACGCCTTGTTGGGGTTTGCCGGGAAATATCATTATATCGAACATACATTCGTCTATCCCACTTAACTGTCACAAGGCAAACCCCGACTCCCTGTCGCCATGTCGTTCCGTGTTCTCGCGTACGTTCCCGTACGTTCCCGTGCTGTTTGGCCATCGGAGAGTATTTTCGCGATTGCGCTCCAGGGGTGTGCTCACCTGTACTCAGTCTCGGGGAGTAGTCACAGCCCCAGGTCAGAAGTCGGGGAACATTCTGCGAAACCAAAGGCTGAGTACATGGCTCAGAGGCTGGACCGCAGCCCTAAAGGCGTCCAAGCGGGAAACAGCACGATGCGCTTACGCGTGGTTGTGCCGGTGGTGGATGTCGGGCGTGTGCTCATGCGAGTGCTCAAGCCGCTGATGCTCGTGCACATGCGAGTGCCGCACCGAGGGGTCGAGCCCGGGATGCGTGTGATTATGGTGGCCATCGAGGTGGTCGTGCATGTGCTCGTGCTTGATGGCCTCGTGGACGTGGGCATGCGAGTGCTTGTCGGCCAGCGTGAGCCAGGTACCGGCGGCCATGGTTGCCAGCGCCGCGAAGAACAGCGGGTCGGGGTTGGCGCCGAATGCGGCCCACGACAATGCGACGCCCACGAAGGGGGCGATGGCGTAGTAGTTGCCCGTGCGTGCCGCGCCGAGGTCGCGCTGAGCGGAGATATAGAGCGCGATGCTCAAGCCGTACGATACGGATCCGACCGCGAGCGAACCGACGAGGTAGGCCAGCGCTATCGCGGGGACCCCGTCGATCGCGAGTGCGACGGCGCTGGACACGGCGGCGGTGCCGAGCCCCTTGACGCAGGTGACCTGCAGCGGGTCCCTGTCGGAGAGCGACTTCGTGCAGCAGTTCTCGACACCCCAGAGGGCGCACGCGGCGATGATGAGGAGCGACCCCGGCGAGAAGGACAGCGAGCCCGCGCCCTCCCAGGTGAGCAGGACGCTCGACAGGCAGATGAGGGCGATGGCCGTACCGAGCCTGCGGCCGATGTTCTCGCGGAAGAGCAGCCAAGCGAAGACTGCGGTCGCCACGATCTCGAAGTTGACGAGTAGCGACGCGTTGGCGGCAACTGTGAAGCGGATGCCGTGCATGAGGCAGATGATCGATGCGGTGTTTACGACGAGCATGATTACGATCGTCGGCAGATCCGAGTGTGAAAGGCTCGCGTCGGCGGCTGCGTTCTTCGATGTCCTCCGAGCTACGAGCGCGATGCCGCAGCCGATGCCGGCTCCCAGGTAGAGCAAGGCCGAGAGCCAAAGCGACGTCACGCCTCCGAGCAGGATTTTAGACAGCGGCACCGAGATGCCGTAGAGCGCAGCGGAGAGCAGGGCGCTCGCGACGGCGACCGTGCTCCTTTTCGTTCGCGTGGACGACAGTTTCTTCATGCTTATAATTATCGCATGCGCAAAACGTTTTCGATGCAGTGGCCGTGGAAGCCACCAAAATTCTTAGAAGCGGCTTAGAACGGCCTATACGGCCTATACGGCCTCAAGAAACCCCTCTGCTCAGCCCTCGTAGGGGGCCTGCTCTGACGAGAAAGCGGCGCGCAAGATCTTGCTGCCGTGTTTCCTCGCGGACGAGGTGCGTGACCACCTGCGCCTGTTTCCCAAGGTCGACGGCGAGCGCATCCTCGGCGTCACGAAGGGCTACCTGCACGACGAGATGGGCCGCGGCTCCGAGGCCGCATGTGGGAGCTGTCCGACACGGCGAGCGAGTACCTCCACTTCACGCTCAACTAGCGAAGCATCGTCGACGGCCTCATAGACCAGCTGGACGACTTCGTGAGAAGTCACGACGGCATCGGGCTCGTTATCGCCGGCGCCATGCAGAAGGTGCGCACCCCGAACCGCGACAGCGCATTCGGCTTTTAACGCGACCACAGCTCTAAATTGCTCATCGCATAGAGCGGTACGTTGCGCATCCAGTTCTGCTTGCGATACCCCGATATGCTGAGCCGCACCGCGTCAACCTCCCTGTGGGCCTCCTTGAATGAGCGAAGGTTCTTCGACCTGAGGTTTTCCTCTGCCTTGGCCTCCAGCGCGAACACGTGGCTGCCGTTCTGTACCAGGAAGTCCATCTCGCCGATGGAGTCTTCCGCTGACCAATAGAAGGGCGCGTTAGAGGCTCTTCGTAATCCTTGGCGCGGGATCCCTTCCTTACGTGGCCGAACACGAACTTCTTGTTCTCTTGGGAGAGATGCTGCGGAATCGAAAGCCAGGCGTCGACCATGCGCGCATATATTCTTCTTGGGGCATGTTTGGCGAAATCCCTTTCATCGACGAGACCTGGAAAGGGGCTCAGGAGGTCTCTGAGAGGCTCTCAGTGGCATATACGAAGCTGAGCACCGCAGAGCGAAGCAAGGTTACTGCAACAGGTATCTATGAGATGCTGGACGAGCTCGAGGACGGGCTCGACGAGAAGTCGGACACGGAGAAGAAGGAGCTGCTCGGACAGATTATCGAGTCGATAGACATAGACCCCGAGGCAAGACGCAGGGGTCCGTGGGTGACGCATGTGAAGTTCAAGGTTCCGGTGACGTTCGCTCCGGTGCGCATGGACGACGAGATGCTGGAACTGTTCAAGTCAATCGGAGTGGACAAGTTCAATGAGTACACGCAGTATGACTGGTATTCGGATAAATCCCGTGTTAATGATGATACCGATGGGACGGTGGTATTGATGTCGCGAGTAGAAGGAAAATAGGCTTGAAAGCCAGTACTACTGGGGTTTTGGGCAATTGGGCAAATTTGGCATCGGACAGGAGAAGGCTATGCT
>CAUVMU010000268.1:0-3009 GCA_963552775.1 uncultured Eggerthellaceae bacterium
CCTGAAATCAGACGGCTATATCGAATCGACGCGCGGACGCGGTACTTTTGTGCGTGACCTCGAATCCGAGATAGGCCAGGAATATATTCAGGAGGTCGAGGCCGTGCTCGACGAATGTATTGCCGCCCTGCGCGAAATAGGATTCTCTCTCGATGATGCCCAGCGGGCGTTCGATATGAAAATAAAGCAGTTGAAGCAGGACGAGGGGCGTGATTAACGTGTGGAGTCACCACGAAAACGGGAAGCCGGTCGAGAGGGAGCTGCGCGAGCCCCCCTCCCGCCCGCGACGATTTGCCCAAGTTGTTCCCGATGTCAACACCGAAATCGTAGGGGAGCGGGCCTCGAATACGGACGTTATCCTGTTCTCATGCTGCACGTTTGCAGTGACGTTTGGTCTAGCGTTGCTGTTGCATTGGATTTTTGCCGATAGAGAGGTGGATTTGATCGGTGTTGCGGTCGCGGTTGTGTTCGCGGCGCTCGTTACCATGTCGGTTCACATTGCCGAGCAATGGGAAAAGGTTGTCGTATTGCGACTCGGTCGCTTTAATCGCGTGGCCGGGCCCGGTCTGTTCTTCACCGTCCCTGTGTTCGAAAGTAATACGATGCGCATAGATAGTCGCGTGCGCGTGACTATTCTGTCGAAGTGCGTGACATTGCGCTTCCCAAGGAGCTGCAGCACGTGATGTCGCTTGAGGCTCAAGCCGAGCAGCGCAAGAAGGCCCGTATCATCTTGATGGAAGCTGAGCAGGATATATCCGAGATGATGGATGAGGTCGGTACAACGTATGCCGACAACGGTTCGGCCAGGCGACGTCCGATATGCGCGCTCTCCTGCGTGCGGCGGGACTTGAGCTTCGCAATGAGAACAACCAATACGAGGATCATATAGGAATCGAGTTGCTCTATCTGTCGGCGCTGTGTTCTCGTATGGCCGCCGCAGAGCAAAAAGGAATCAGGCCGGATGCGGAGAGCGCCGTAATTTCGATGCAGATTATGCGCTTCGCCGAAGACTACCCTCTTTCATGGATTGATAAGCTCTCTGCCGCGATTGCCAAAGCCGCCCCCGCAGGGTACTATGTGCATCTTTTGGACGTTGCTCGAAGTGTTGTGTCGCGTCTGCGCGAATTGTTGTCCTAAAAAGCTTCTTTTTCTCGATTTGCAGAAAGAACGCCCAGAGCTTGCGGCAGGGCGTTCTTTCTGCATCTTGCTTCGCTTGTAAGCAGGTATTACAATTAAGGAGCGCAGGAGAACGAGGAGGCATCCATGGACGCAATCGTCACCGCACGGGTCCCCGTGGAGATAAAAGATCAGGTCACGCGCATCCTCAAGGAAATAGGGTCCTCACCTACCGAGCTTATCAACGAGGCCTACAGCTATGTGCTTCAAGAGCGTCGGATTCCGCGTGCCGCCTCGAGTCCGACACAGCTTCAAGGTCGGCACCGAGTGCTTTCCCCGGAGCAGGAATCCGATGTTCGGGATGCTTTGCGCATAGTGTGCCGCCCGGTTGATTTTGAGGGAAAGACAGCAGATGAGGCCATCGCCGAAGCGCGGAGCGAGCGCTATGCGCATCTTGCTTGATACGAACGTTCTTATAGATATGTACGCCCGAAGGCAGCCTTTCGAGAAGGATGCGGCGAGGCTCGTCGTCATGTCCGTTTTGGGGGACGCTGAGCTTTGGGCGACCTCCAACTCGTTCACGGATGTTTTCTTCGTATTGCGGAAGACGTTCAATAGCAGGGAAGTCCAGGATATGATCGAGCGGAGTCTCGAGTGGATCAACGTATGTTCTGTGAACTCCGACGATATCAAGCGAGCGCTATCGTGCCGCTGGTCCGATTTCGAGGACTGCATTGTCGACGTGTGCGCAGATAAGATCAAGGCCGATTACGTGCTTACCCGCGATTGCTCGGGTTTCGCGTCCTCAAAGGAGGCCGTGCTCGATCCGAAGGGCTTCTTCGCTATGCTCGAGCGTGATAGGGGCCTTACGTACGGCACTGTCGACTGGTAGGTTCGCTTGTCGCTTCGGGATTCGGATCGGGGGCCTCGGGAGCCGCTTGGCCCCCGGAACCCCGGAACCCCGGAACCCCGGAACCCCGGAACCCCGGAACCCCCGCGGTCCCTCCGCCCGCCTTCTCCCTGCGCCGCTCGAAATAAATTGCTTTTGCACTGCACTGTGCTAAAGCGGACGTGCTATAATCGCAATACTTTAGTACAATAGAGTGGCAAACGACGGCGAGGCGCATCCGCCTTTGGCGGCGCCAACAGGAGGAACAACGTATGAATAAGAAAATCAAACCGATAGCGATGGCAGCCGCTTCCCTGGCGCTCGCGGCGCTCGTGCTCGTAGGGTGCTCCTCGGGCGGCGGTTCGACGAGCTCCGCGAACTCGGCAAGCTCCGGATCTGCGGGTTCTTCGACAGCTATGACGCTTACCGTGGGCTTCGACTCGGCGTACCCGCCCTACGGGTTCGTCGGCGACGACGGCCAGTACACGGGCTTCGACCTCGACCTCGCCGCCGAGGTGTGCGAGCGCAACGGCTGGGACTTCAAGGCCGAGCCCATCGATTGGGATGCCAAGGACGTCCTGCTCGGCAGCGGATCCATCTCGTGCATCTGGAACGGCTTCACGCTCGAGGGTCGCGAGGGCGACTACACCTTCTCCGACCCGTACATGCTCAACGAGCAGGTCGTGGTCGTGAAAGCGGGCAGTGACATCGCCGCTCTCGAAGGCCTGGCCGGCAAGATGGTCATGACCCAGGTCGATTCCGCCGCGCTCGACGTGCTCGAGAAGGAGGCGGCTGAAGGCGGCCGTGCCGACCTTGCCGCCACGTTCGGCAGCCTTGCCACCATCGGCGATTACAACAACGCGTTCTTGCAGCTCGATTCCGGGGCGGTCGACGCGATCGCCTGCGACCTCTCCATCGCCCAATACCAGATTTCCAAGAACCCGGGTAAGTACGTGCAGCTGGAAGAGCCCCTGTCCTCCGAGCACTACGCCGTGGGCTTCAAG
>CAUVMU010000269.1:0-3001 GCA_963552775.1 uncultured Eggerthellaceae bacterium
ACTCGTCGGGCGAGTTCCTTAGATTGCGCGGCGCGAGTCTCGTGAAGCGAATCGAATAGTCGGAATCGTCCGAGAAGAACGTGGCGACCTCTTCCCCGGCGAGGGCGCAATGCAGGCCCTTGTAGTCGTACGAGCCGTCGGCGGAGCGGTTGATGATGCTCTGGTTGATGGAGACGAACTCCCACACCGCATCCATTTCGGTGACGAGAATGCGCGATTCCTCGAGCATGACGGCCTCGGTCGCCTGCTTTTGCGTGTGGTACGTCCATACGATATCGACCAGCAGCAGCGCGAGCAGCACCGTCCCCAACAGCCCGATGATCTTGGTCTTCAGACCGATATTCCTCCTTGCGGCACCAACCGCCATGCGCAACCCCTCGTATCGCCTCCGTCTACTGCCCGATTCGCGTCCGCAGAACAGCGGGGCCGCCCATCATGACGATGCCGGAACCGGGCTTGTCCAACCTGCACCCTCAATGAAGCAGGCCGAATCCCCCGACTACTATATACGCACAAAGTCCCGGGCGAGAAAACCCCTCCGAACCAAGAAACGACGAAATCAAGACCGCCCGCAGAGCGGGTGGTTGCTTGTGACGCCCTTCGTGCGGTGCGGAGTTGAGGGGCCCGGAAACGCAAAGGGCGAGCGGCTCATCCCGCTCGCCCGCAGACTCCGCTAGGCTTTGCGAATCTCAACCCAAAGGTCGAGCTGGGCCGCACCGCCCCCGATACGGTCCATAAGCCCGCCCCCGCCTTCGACGACATCGTCGGGCAGAAGGGCATTGTGCCTGAAGCCCCGGTTGCGACCGCCGGCCAAGCCCGTCTCCTGGTGACCCGGAATCTCACCGTCCTGGATACGCGATTCGGCCAGATAGTCAGGCGCAGCATCGTAGGTAACGCCGTCGACGACAATCGGGTAGGCCCTCGACCCTCGATGCCCGAACGAGTACGAGCTCCCCACGACGCCGGGCCGTATGCCCTCGGTCACCTTCACGTGTCCCAAAGCCGAGCCCGTCGAGCTGACGACCTCGATCGCGTCGCCATGCGCGAGCCCGCGAGCCTGCGCATCGCGCGGGGACATCCACACGAAGTTCTCCGTCTCGACCTCGCGCAGCCACGACGACGGCATGAGCCGATACGTTCCGTTGGCCCGCGCCTTCCACGTGATCATGGCGAGCGGGAAGTCCTCGGGCTTTTGCATCTCGGTCCCGTCCGCATACGTGATCGGCGTCGTATGGGCGAGGCCGTCGTGGTTCCTGCCGCTCAGGGCGTCCTTCGTCGCCGCCGTCTTGGGATCGTAGAACGCGCAGAGCGCGCCGTAGCGATACTGGAGCCAGTCCCCCTCGAAACCGTCCCCCGCCATGCGGTCGGCCGGAGCGAAACGCCCTCCACGGTTGAGAACGTACACGACCTTCGGCCACTCCTCAGGAGCTACCGCGGCCTTCCACTGCTCGACGTCGAACCCGTCGCCGAGCGCCCGCGCGCGCACTTTCTCGAACAGGGCCAGCTCGTCGGCATCGGCGTCGGGAACGGGGTCGTCGGAATAGGCGACGTTCGCCACCAGCTTCATCCAGTAATCGTACTCGCTGTTCAACGCCGAGGGAGCGTCGGCAGCGGCGTTCTTCCCTCTCGGGATGGCCCCCTCTCCCACACCGGGCAGGCCCATCCGCCGCAGAAGCTCGATGTACACGGCTTCCGTCGGACGGGGCCCGTCGAAGATACGGGTCGTCGGCTGCCCGAGCGGAAGCAGCTTGAACGGCTGCGTGGGATAGATGCCCTCCTGCGTGAAACGCTCGAGGAACGTGCGGTCCGGCAAGATGAAGTCGGCGTACCGGGCCGTGTCGCCGATTTCCACATCGAACGCCACGATGAGGTTGATCTTCTCCTGGTTCGTCAGCACGTCGGCCATGCGCTCGCCGCCCGGTGCCGAGTCCACGAGCGAATAGCGGTGCATGAACAGCGCCCCTATATGGTCGTAGATGTAGCCGGCCCTCAGCGTGGGCACCACTTCCTGTATGAGATTGGTGGACATCGACAGCCACAGCCGCTTGGCCGGGTACCTGTCCTCCTCGAAGAACGAGGTCTTCTCGTAGGCGACGTTGTGACGGGAGACGGCTATGCCCCACGGTTTGTGCGCGCCGGGAACCGAGGCCAGGTCGTAGCGCCCGGCGTTCGTGACGTACTTCGCGCCGGAGGCGAGGTTGCCGCCCTTCCAGTCGTTGTTGCCGATAAGGAAGTTCAGGTAGTTGATGGCCCGCACGGCATCGTATCCGTTCGTGTGCATGCACGGGCCGCGGTAGGATGTGATGGCCGCACGCTTTCCGTGAGAGGTGAACTCGCGCGCAACCTCCTCGATAACGGGGACGTCGATACCGCACTGCTCCGCGTAGTACTCGAGGGGATGCTCGTCGATCCGCTCCTTGAACAATGCGAACACGCTCCGAACGCGCGTAGGCTCCCCGTTGACTTCAATGTGGGCGTCAACGTCGAGATCGGCAGCGTCGACGACGTCGTCGGCCAGCGTAAGCTCGCCGTCCACGAACACGAAACGCGCGTCCTCGGCAGCACCGTCCGCGCGGCCGAGAAGCTTGGCCGTGACCACGGGACGGTTCGGCAGATCGACCGCCACCAGATGCGTCGCATCCGACCAGGTCGGCTCACCGATGGCGTCGGCGGCCTTCTTCCCCGGAGCCGAGAGGTACCGCGCGTCGTAGCGCTCGTTTTGCAGGATCCACGACGCCATGGCGAATGCGAGCTCCGTGTCCTTCCCCGGGATGATGGGGAGCCACAGATCGGCCTTTGCGCCGCTGCGCCCCTGTCGCGGGTCGACCACGAACAACTTCATGCCGCGCGCTCGGGCGACCGAGAGACGAGGGGCGAACCATGTCGGCCCCTTGTTGGCGGTCATGGGTTCCGTGCCCCAGATGATGAGGCATTCGCAGTGATCGATTTCAGGGTACATGCGCAGGAATCCCGTGGTCGGATGCGTGCGCGCATTGCTGAC
>CAUVMU010000270.1:0-2990 GCA_963552775.1 uncultured Eggerthellaceae bacterium
CGTCGAGCACGCTGACCATGCGCACGGCGCCGGTAGGCATCGCCTTGTCGGGAACGACGAGGGCGCCGACGTTCAGGGGGGTGGGTATGGTCTCGAGGCACTCGTTCGAGAACCCGGCGACGGCGAGCTTCTTTCCTCCGACGTCGAGAGAGCAGCGCGTATCCGCCGTCTTGCGCAGGAAATCGGCGGTAAGCGCGCTGTCAGCGATGAGCAGGCACTCGCCGCCTCGAAGCTCGAGGGAGGGTTTTCCGGCCAGTTCGAGGGCTTCATTGACCTGCGATAGGGAAACGAGGAATACGGGGGACTCGGTGTAGTTGGGGTTCAGGCGCGCGGCATCGGTGAAGTCAGCGAGCTTCAACCCGGAGGCCGCTTCCACATCGCCTATAGTAAGAGGGCTTTCCAGGTCGAATCGGTAATCGATCTGGGCGGTCTTCTGGGCGAGCTTTGCGAAGTCGCCCGATCCGATGGTGCGGGCGCTTTCGGTCAGGCCGCGCGCCATGTCGTAGTCGCACGATGCGGCGAACGCGCCGAATCCATCCCATTCGACGGGGTCGTAGGCGCTGCCCGCATCGGTGCCTCCCCACCAGTTCGCCCATACGGTGCGCACGGAGAGATCATAGGCGCACGTGCGCTCAAGGCCGTTCGACAGCGCGTTCGTGATGCCGATGCCGCCGCAGGCGCTCGTGATGGCGAGGAACAACGTCATGCAGACGATCGACATCGACATGAACGTGCTGTTCACCTTGCTGTTGAGCTGGCGCAGCGTGAACATGTTGAGTCCGCGGAAGTACAGGCCCCGCGCCGATTGGGCGGCGCGCAAAAGGAACCCCGACAGCGCGTAGAAGAACAGCACCGTTCCGGCGCATACGAGCGCGGTTGAGGCGGCGAACTGGGGCGAGGGGTTCAGCAGCCCGTTGTCGAGCAGCAGGCGGTACGAGAGCGCGATGAAGGCGCAGGCGGCGAGGAACGCCGCAATCGACCAGGGAAGGCTGCGCAGTTTCGGCTCCTCGTTCTTGCGAGCCGCGCAGATCAGCCCGACCAGCGGCGTGCGAGCGATGCTGCGCGCGTTCATGAGGGCCGTGACCAGGAAGACCGCCGCGAAGACCGCTGCGGTGCGCGCGACGATGCTGCCCGATACCGCCTCGGCGATGCCGGGAACCTCCCCTTTGAACAGCGAGGCCGTTACATGCATGAGTCCCTGCGAGAGGAGCCATCCGAATGCGAGGCCGCAGATAAGCGATGCTGCTCCGACCAGGGCGGTCTCGAGGACGACGATGATGCGCACGTCGCGTGCGGACATGCCGAGCACCAGGTAGATGCCGAACTCGCGCTTGCGGCGCTTCACGAGGAACCGGTTCGCGTACACGACGAGGAAGGCGAGCACGATGGCGACGAAGATGCTCGCGCCTTGGATGACCTGCACGAGCAGGTCCATGAGCGAGCTGCCGTCGCCGAGCAGTTCCATGGTGCGCTGGTCGGTGAGCGAGTTGAAGGCGTAGAACACGGCCACGCCGAGGACGACGGTGAGGAAGTAGACGCCGAAGTCCCGGAAGGACTTGCGCACGTTCCCGAACGCGATTTTAACGAGCATCGGCGCCCCCTTCGCCGAGTTTTGCCACGACCTCGATGATGTCGGCGTAGAAGGTCTCGCGCACCTTGTCCCCGCGTTCGATCTGGCCCCACAGGCGACCGTCCCGTATGAACACGATACGACTGCACCAGCTTGCCGACACCGGGTCGTGCGTGACCATGAGGATGCTCGACCCCATGCGGTTGAGGAGGTCGAACGTTTGCATGAGCTGGGCGGCGGCACGGGAATCGAGCGCTCCTGTCGGTTCGTCGGCGAGCACGAGGTGCGGCGAGCCTACGGTTGCCCGCGCGCAGGCGACGCGCTGAGCCTGCCCGCCCGACACCTGGTAGGGGTACTGGTCGAGCACGTCCTCGATGGAGAGCAGCTTGGCCGTGCGCCGAACGCGCGGCTCTATTTCGCGAGCGGGCGTCTTCTTGATCGTAAGCGCGAGCGCGATGTTCTCGTAGCAGGTGAGCGTGTCGAGCAGGTTGGAGTCCTGGAACACGAACCCGAGCTGCTCGCGCCGGAAGCATGCCAGCTGGGAGGCGTTGAACGAGCCGATGTCGGCCGTCCCTATCCGCACGCTGCCGCTCGTGGGCTTGTCTATGGTGGAAAGGCAGTTCAAAAGCGTGCTTTTCCCCGAACCGGAAGGTCCCATGATCCCGAGGAACTCGCCTTCGGCGACGCTGAGGTTCACGTGGTCGAGCGCATGCGTTCCACCGTTCCCCGCTTCTTCCCGGTGCACGTACGTTTTCACCAGATCGTGGGCTTCCAAGACGGTCTTTCTGCTCATAGTCGCTCCTATCGCGTTCGGTGCGGGCTTTCCCGCGCTTATCTTCGGTGCCGTTCTCGTCGTATCCGCTGCATTTTGAGTGCAGGCGGTGGAGACGGGCATCCGTTCAGCTGTTTCCACAGTACGGTGCGCTCTTTGCGCCGCCCTTCGCACGTCCTTACTTTTGCCTTACGGCACGGTTGCGTGCCCGAGGCGACCTCGCAACCGTGGTTTAATAAGGCCCGAAGAGAAAGCGAGGAGGTTGCTCCATGAACGACGGGGAATCGTACCTGTTAACGAAACGGCTGCTCATCGTTGATGACGAGCCCGACCTGCGCGCCCTGGTCGCGTCTGTGTTCACGAATCGCGGTTTCAGCCGAGTGGAAGACGCCCCCGGCCCGCTCGAGGCGCTCGCGTTGTGCCGTGAAGTCGCCGCGCGACATGAGGCGGTCGATTTGCTCGTGCTCGACGTGATGATGCCGATTATGGACGGGTTCGCTCTGCTCGAGGAGATTCGGCGCATCCCCGGCTTCTCGCGGGTTCCGGCCGTGTTCCTCACGGCGCGCGACGCGCCGACCGATCGCATCAGCGGTCTGGGTTTGGGGGCCGACGACTACATCGCCAAGCCGTTTCTGCCCCAGGAGCTGG
>CAUVMU010000271.1:0-2971 GCA_963552775.1 uncultured Eggerthellaceae bacterium
GCAAGCCAGGCCGTCACGAGCGAACCGAGCACGCATCCGAAGTTCAGGACGACCATCATTTGCAGCGAGTTCTCCAAAGGCAGATTGAATTCGCGCATGAGCTGGGCGAGCCAGGTGCTGATACCGTAGTAGGCCATAAGGAACAGAAACGTGGTCAACGCCAGCAGGCACAGGCGGAAGAGCGCGCGACCCTCGAAACGCACCGGGGCCGTCGGATGTCCGTTCGATCGCGCGGTTCGAGACAGGCGCGGCGATTGCTCCACCTGCTTCGCCACGAACGGCATGATGAACGCGAGCAGAACGAGTCCGATCAAGCCGGCGACGAACATGAGGGGCCGCCATCCGAAGACCGAGAGGAGCGCGGCGCACAGAAACGCCGCCATAAGACCCCCGAACGGTATCCCCGTCATAACGATGCTGATGACCAGGGCGGACATACGACGCGTCGAATAGGCGCGCGCAAGCGACATCGCAACGGGAAGCACGACCCCCAGCCCCAACCCCGCCAGCGCGCGCAGAGCACCGAGCACCGCACCCGAGGGAGCGAACGCCGCCGCTGCGACAGCCAGGCTGAACCAGATGACGCCGAAGGCAATCGTGCGAACGTAGCCGAGCCTGCGTTTCACGGCGCCTGCCGAAATACCGCCGAAGAACATACCCAAAAAGGTCATGCTTCCGATGAAACCGGCAGCGGCCTTATCGACGCCCATATCGGCATCGCCGATCAGAGGCGGAATCAGACTGCTGTAGATAATCAAATCGAAGCCCTCACAGAGCATAACGCATGCCATGCCGAAGACGATAGGCCAGTTCACCAGTCGAGAAAACGGTGATGAGATTCCCACGTCGCGCCTCCTTCGCATCTGACGGCATTGCCGCCTTTTTATTAGATTTTCCTAACTTATCACAGAAAGGACCCTATTCCAGAAAAAAGCGACCCCGGCGGGATCGCTTTTCTCGATCGCTTTTCTCGATCGCTTTTCTCGATCGCTTTTCTCGATCGCTTTTCTCGGCGGGATCGCAGGGCATTGCGGCGTCGGGATGCTCAAGGCCTGCGGAACAACGTGCTAGAAAACGGGCTTCTTTCCGTTCTCCAGACGGGCGGGCTTTTTGGGCAGCCTGGCGTAGACGACGACGTCGTACACGGCGAAGGCGAGCACGCCCGCTCCCATGACGTAATACCACGGGTTGTTCTCGAACGCGAAGTACGGGCTGATGAGGCTCCACATATTGCCCAGCGGGTTGAACGACATGACGCACACGAGCACGAGCGTGACGACGAGCTGCCAGCAGCTCCCCAGACGCGTATTGCGCTCGCGCCAGAACAGACCCGGCGCGCATACGATGATGACCTGCGTGAAGATCCAGAACTTGAACATGCTCGCATCACCGAGCTCCACGCGCAGGAAATTGAGCGCAACGAAGAAAATCAGGATCTGCGCGCAGATTACGAACACGGCATGCCCGACCGTGGCATCCTTGCCCCACATCTCCCAACGCTCGACGGTCACGGTCTTGTACAGGCAGTAGATTTCGACGCCAACCCACACGGCCTCGCCAACCGCCCCGAGCATGAAGAACCAGAAGCCTCCGACCGCATCGTAAGCCGAAAGAAAGACCCAGACGCCCATGAAGTCGGCCGCACAGTAGAACGTATGCATCCAGACAGGGTACGGACCTGCACCCTCGCGGTTGACCAAGATAACCGAGTACACGTACACCATGAACCCGAGGAAGAACGTGAAGAGCGTAGCGAACAGCGCCATGCCGAAGGCGGGGTTCTCGGGGCTGAGGCTGTACGTGAAGTCGCTCAGCTGAAGCTCGACCCCCTGCGGATAACTCGCGAAAACGCTTTTGATAAGGTCCATTATGCACTCCTCGCTATCGTCGGGCTTCGACAGCTGCCGGGCAGCCACTAACGAACGCCATGATCACCACGGCGTTCGGGCCGGCGAAAACGTTGGCCATGCCCTCGTCTACGGTATACACGCCGGCTCTTTTCCGTTTTTATTTTACGCGTAAAGTTTTATATAGATACTTTTACGCGTCAAGTATTTTGAGCGGAGAATTCCCTTATAATGGGCCGGAGACCGCAAAGGAGAAACGTATGCCCCGACCCGAAAACCCCGAGCTCGTGAACGAGATCGTCAATCAGGCCGACTCCCTATTCCGCAAGCGGGGCTACCGTGCAGCATCCTACAGCAAGATAGCCGAAGCAGCCGGCACCACCAAAGGCCTTATGCAGTATCATTTCAAGAAGAAGGACGAGCTCGCCTGCACGGTTATGGCGCGCGTTCTTGACCGCGCAGCCGATGCGCTCGGTTACAAGCAGCGTCCACAGACCGCTTCGCTCGAATCGTTCGAGCAGCTCTACCGCATCGGTCAGGTCTATTTCGCCTACCTGTTGCAAGAGAACGGTTATCGCCTGTTCCTGCAGGATATCGTATCGGACTTCGCCCTGGTGGACAGAGTCCTCGCGTTCAACCTGTCCTGGGCGCTCGACTACGCCTACCTGAGCGAGAAGGCCGCCGACCGTGCGGTCGTCGAGTCCGTCGTCATGTCCATGGGCGGATTCTACAGCCTCGTGCACTACGACCTCGTTCATGACGGCTGCACGGATGTGCGCCTCCATCTGCGTTCAGTCGTGCACAACGTCATGTGCGCGCTCGGTTACGAAGAGCGGGAAGCGGCCCGCACGCTCGATGCGGCGCGCCTGTCGGACGACGAGCTCGCCCGCACGCTCACAGCCATGCGGTCGCACGAACGCTAGTTTCATCCGTACAAAAGGAAGTCATGGAAACATCCGCATGTTCGCTCGTTGTCCTGTTCGCTCCTGCATCGTTCACCATGGAGCACCTGTTCGAAACCGTATGATGGGACTACAGCAACCTGCTGCAACGCGAGCCCGATAACGTGCGCGGGCGATAAACGCCGCTCGTTCCAGGAGATGCTATTCGTGCGCCGAGGCGTC
>CAUVMU010000272.1:0-2931 GCA_963552775.1 uncultured Eggerthellaceae bacterium
GGGATTGTGTATAGGTCGTGGACGGAAATCGGCTTTGTGTATAGGTTTCGGGCGGAAATCGGGCCCCTTCCCGCCCCGCCGCGAGGCGCACGCGCGACCCCTCTCGCAAAAGGCCAGTTCACGAACTCGCCTGCGTCTCGAGGCGCCGCAGGGGGGTTTCCGGGCCTATACACAATCCCGGTTTTTGGCCGGCACCTATGCACAATCCCCGATTTTGTCCACGGACCAGGGCTGCGAGGAGTCCGCAGACGCACGTTCTTGCCGCTAACCCTGGATGCTCGTAGCTCGATCTCGAAAACACCCCATAGAAACGAAAAAAGCCGCCCTCTCCGCGAAAGCGGAAGAGGCGGCGCTCTATTCTGGCGGAGGAAGTAGGATTCGAACCCACGATGCCTTTCGGCATAACAGTTTTCAAGACTGCCGCCTTCAACCGCTCGGCCATTCCTCCGAAAGCGCTCGGTCCTGCGCCGCAGTTGCATCGGGCCCCTCTTCAACGCGATGCCGTTTCGGTACAGCGTCTCAAACGCATGAAAAGGATATCATATAATGAAAGCATGACCGATGAAGACTACATGCGCTTGGCCTTGGAAGAGGCGCGACGGGCGGCGGATGCCGGCGAGGTGCCTATCGGGGCCGTGGTGGTGTTCGAGCCGCACGACCCTGCGACGCGACGTCCGCTTGCGCTGCCTCGCATCGTGGCGTGTGCGGGAAACCGTCGCGAACGGGATAGGGACCCTGCGGGCCATGCGGAGTTTTCGGCAATGCTGCAAGCTTCGCGCGAGTTGGATGCCTGGCGGCTTTCTGGATGCACGGTGTACGTGACGCTCGAGCCGTGCATCATGTGCGCCGGTCTCATGCATCAGGTGCGGATAGACCGGTGCGTGTACGGCGCACGCGACCCGAAAGCGGGGGCGCTGGGATCGCTGTATCGTATCAACGAGGATTCTCGCCTCAACCACACGTTCGAGGTTGTGTCGGGAGCGCTGGAAGAAGAATGCGCCGATGTGCTCCGCAGGTTCTTTGCGGACAGGAGGAAGAAACGATGAGGGAGAATTTCTTTCAAGCTGCCTCGGCCGAAACGCCCGAGACCGATGCGCCGCCTGCGGCCAGGGCGCCGCTTTCGACCGATGCGCTGCCTGCGGCCAGGGCGCCGCTTTCGACCGATGTGCCGTCCGCGGTCGATGCGCCGCTTTCGACCGACGCACCGTCCGCGACCGATGCGCCGCCCTCAGCCGGTATGCCGCCTACAGCTGGCGCGATGGGCGTATCTGGAGCAGCGGTCGCGCACCAAACGCTGCGCGCAGAACTGGGGGACGCCACCGACATGACGGCTGCCGCGAAGGCCTCCCAGCGGCTCGACTCCATCGATGCGCCCGGCTGGACGAAGCTTGTGGCGCCGGCAAAGGTGAACCTGCATCTGGGTGTGGGGTCGCGACGCTCCGATGGCTACCATGACGTGGAGACCATTCTTCACGCGCTGAATCTGCACGATTCCCTGTATATGCGCCGTCTCCCTCAGGAGGCGGGGTCGGGGCTGGCCGTCGACGTACTCACTCTCGGCTGCGGCGGCGTGCAGGCTCCCGTTCTCGAAGCCTGTGACAATATCGTGTACCGTGCCGTGCACGAGTTGGCGCGTCGTTCGGGATATGAGGCCGACGAGCTCATAGAGGTTCGCCTTGAGAAGCGCATCCCCTTCGAAGCTGGTTTGGGAGGCGGATCATCTGATGCGGCTGCGGCGCTGGTGGGGGCTGCACATTTTTGGGATATCGACCCTTTGGGCCCCGAGGTGCTGGATGCGGCTCGCTCGCTCGGCAGCGATGTGGCGTTTTTCTTGCGCGGTGGGTGCGCGTACTGCACGGGTGGCGGCGACGTGATCATGCGCGAGCTCACCCCGCTGAAGCAGAGCATCGTGTTGGTCAAACCGTCATCGGGGGTATCGACCGCCGAGGCGTACCGCGCGTTCGATAGCGCGCCTGTCGAAGTGGGGATTGCGCGGGCAACGGCCGTTCGCGCGGCCGAGCGCGCGCAGGACGTGGAGCTGTTCAACAACTTGGCCCCAGCTGCGGAGTCGCTCCTTCCCGAGTTGTCAGACGTGCGAGAATGGATGTGCGCTCAGCCGGGTGTTCGAGCGGCGCTCCTCTGCGGCAGCGGTTCGACCACGTTCGCGGTATGCGGAGGCATATCGCAGGCCTGCGATATCGTGGCACGCGCGCGGGCGCGCGGCTGGTGGGCTCGGGCGACAGCGCTCGGCCCGATGAGGGCGTGCATGGTACGGTAGCGGCGGATTGCGGAGGGAGATTGCATGGTCGCACGGTTGTCGCGCATAATTCCCCTGCTGCTCGTACTGGCGTTTATTGCGGGGGTCGTGTATCTGGTGGTCACGTTCCGCTACTCGGCCAGCAAGGCGAAGGAAGTGCTCCTGCGGGTGTTCACGTGGCTGACCGGCTCGCTTTCCGCAGTGTTTTTGCTGCTGGCGCTCTATGCGCTCGCCGAGCGGAACGAGGCCGTCTTCGAGCTGTGGGCAAGCTTTCTCGCCACGGCTGCGGTAGGCCTGGTCATCACGCGTATATGCCATGCGGTGTTCATTCGGAACCATCCCCACTACAAGCGGAAGCCGGTGAAATCGAAACCTATCAACCGCCATTGGTGGGACTCGTTCTTCGATTTTTCGCGGCGACGCTGAAAGGCTCTGCTGCAGATCGCTCTGGTGTGAGGCGTCCGCCTGCTGCTAGCCTGCCGTACCTCGACGCCGCCTGGTTCGGTGCGCGGGACGCCTTCAACTGGTGTGAGGCGTCCGCCTGCTGCTCCGTCTGCTGCTGGCTTGCCGTCCTTCTTGCGGTCTTCGCGCGGCTTTGCGTTGATGCCGTGGGGTGCCGAACTTGCGATTGACACGCTGTTCAGAAGTCAGGTATGATTCGATACTGCTTACGG
>CAUVMU010000273.1:0-2902 GCA_963552775.1 uncultured Eggerthellaceae bacterium
TTGTCCACGGACCATGGCTGCGAGGGGCCTGCAGACGCACGTTCTTGCCGCTAACCCGCGGGTTGCGGAATCGGGCCTTTCATCATGCCCTACGGCCCGCTTCAGCTTCTCTCATGTGCGCATTTTCCGTGTGCCCTGTATAATCGAGTGCAATAAACGATTTGATTTTGCGGCTTCCTTGACCTGTAGAAGGTGCGTGCCATGACCGACCGAACCGACGCCGTGAAGCGCGCGACCGAAGACGCGCTCGCCGATAACGAACTGCTCGAATCGCTTGTCGAGGTCCTTTCGGGCGCTTCTCGGCGCTCTCGCCAGCAGGCCGCTTCGGTTCTCGCCGGCGTTTCCCATGAGGCCCCCTCGAAACTCGCAATCCATGTTTCCGCATTTTCCGACGCTTTGAACAGGCCTGAGGCCCAGACTCGCTGGGAATGCCTCGATGTGCTTACCCATCTGATCGACTGCGACGCGGCTGCGTGCGAAAGCGCTCTCGACGGTGCCGAGGCATCCCTTTTCGACGAGGACAGCGGTCCGGTTCGCCTGGCTGCGCTGCGCTTCCTTTGCAAACTCGGTCTTACGTCCGAAGCGCGGGCGGAAGCCGTTTGGCCTCTGCTCGACGAGGCTATCCAGTGCTATCACGGTGACCTGGAGTTCTCCGACATGCTCCTTGCTATTACGGAGTTCTCCCTTGGCGCATTGCCTCCTTCGGTTAAAACGGCGCTCGCCGAGCGCATGAAGTTCGATGCCGCGAACGCAAAAGGCTCTCTGAAGGCGCGCGCCGTGCAGATTGTGGCGAACGTGGAGGCGTAACACCCTCTCTTTACCTTGCTTTTTGCGAGAGCAAGCGCAACGATCGGTTTGGTTGTTCAATGTCGCGGCTACACTTTCAGCGAATTTGGCTCTCGTTCTCACCGTTTGCCGTCGTCTTGCGGGGCATCTCGTTGTAGCGTTTCGATTGCACTACAATGGATGGTCGCGAGTGCGTTTATGCGCTCAGGGTTCGGGTGCGTAAGAAAGCGAGAGGGTGCGCATGGTTCGAGAGGGAAGCCGTTTTTCCGCAGTGCTCACGGCGGGCGGGCAGGATTACCGGTACTATTCGATTGCGAAGCTCGAGGGGGCGCACCGTCTCCCGTTTTCGTTGAAAGTGCTGCTCGAGAACGTTCTCCGCTGCGCTGAGGACGATGCCGCAGCTGAGGTGCTCGCGAACCGCATCCTCGATGCAGGTCTGGCGGGTGTGAGCGGCGACGAGGTGGAGTTCTCGCCTGCGCGTGCGCTGTTTCAGGACTTCACGGGCGTGCCGGTGTTCGTGGACTTCGCGGTCATGCGCGAGGCATGCGCGCAGCTCGGTGGTGACCCTGCGCGGATCAACCCGCAGATTCCCTGCGATTTGGTTATCGATCACTCTGTTATCGCAGATGAAGCGGGATGCGCTACAGCGCTTGAGCGCAACGTGGAGCTTGAGTTCGTGCGCAACAAAGAACGCTATGCGTTTCTGAAGTGGGCGCAGGACTCCTTCGAGAACGTGCGTATCGTGCCCCCGGGGTCGGGCATCTGCCATCAGCTGAACATCGAGAAGTTCGCGCGCGGCGTCATGGTGCGCGCTGCAAACGGTTCGGTCGTCGACGACCTGACGGCTCTCGGCGAGATGTCGGACCTCCCTCTCGCGTACTTCGATACGCTCGTGGGAACGGATAGCCACACGCCCACGGCGAACGGCATCGGCGTTTTAGGCTGGGGCGTTGGCGGTATTGAGGCCGAGGCCGCAGCTTTGGGTCAGCCGATCACCACGCTCGTGCCCAAGGTCGTAGGGGTGCGCCTGTCCGGTTCGCTCGCTTTGCAGGCGACCGCCATGGACGTGGCGCTAACCTTTGCCGAGACGTTGCGGGCGCGCGGCGTGGTCGGTGCGTTCGTGGAATGCTTCGGCCCGGGCGTCGCGGCTCTGAGCGCGACGCAGCGCGCCTGCATTTCGAATATGACGCCCGAATACGGGAGCACCTGCACGCTGTTCCCCGTAGACGAGCAGACGCTTTCGTTCTTGCGCCTGACGGGTCGCAGCGAGGCTCAGGTGGCCCTTGTGGAAGCGTATGCGAAGGCCCAGGGGCTTTGGGCCGCTGCGGACGCGGGCATGGGCGTGGACGCGGGCATAGGCGAGCGCGCGGGCGAGCACGAGCGTGTGTACGCGGAGGTCATCGATATCGACCTCTCCACGATCGTCCCTTGCGTGTCGGGGCCCTCGCGTCCTCACGACCGCTTCGACCTTGCGCAGGCGCGCACGCGATTCGCCGAACTGTGCGCGGCCCGGGGCCTCGACCGCGCGAAGCGCGTTGCAACCGAGGTCGCAGGCGCGCGCGTCGAACTTTCCCATGGCGCTATCGCCCTGGCGGCCGTCACGAGCTGCACTACGGCGACCGATCCGCGCATGATGCTCGCGTGCGGCCTGATGGCGCGAAACGCGGCAGCTGCGGGATTTTCCCCCAAGCCGTGGGTCAAGTGCATCCTCGCTCCGGGCAGCCATGCAACCACGCTCATGCTCGAGCGGGCAGGACTTCTCGAGAGCTTGTGCGACCTGGGGTTTCATCCGTGTGGTTACGGCTGCATGAGCTGCATCGGGAACTCGGGTCCCGTGAAGCCGGGCGTGCACGAGGTGTGCGACGATATCGAGCTTGCGAGCGTCCTGTCGGGCAACCGCAACTTCGAGGGGCGCATCTCGCCCGACGTTTCCCAGAACTATCTGATGTCGCCTGCGGCCGTCATCGTCTACGCGCTGGCCGGCACCGTCGACTTCGACCTCGAGCGCGACCCGTTGGAAACCCGTGCGGACGGGACCTCGGTGTTCGCGCGCGATATCTGGCCCGATGACGACGAGGTGGAGGCGCTTTTCGCGGCTCAGGTGAACGCTGCGGTG
>CAUVMU010000274.1:0-2895 GCA_963552775.1 uncultured Eggerthellaceae bacterium
CGACCGTCGTGGCGGGGTACCGCCAGCTCGCGCGGGCCTACATGCTCGTGGGCGATATGGCGAGTGCGCGACCGGCCCTCGAGCGCGCCTTGCGCATCGCGCTGCTTCCCGGCGACGTGTCGCTTGTGTACTATCAGCTTGCTTACGTGCTGTGGAAGTCGGGGTTGCCGCAGGAAGGGGCGCTGTGCTACCTGAAGTCGCTCGCGGTCTCGCCGTTCGTCGCCCCGCAGGCCGTCGCCGAGCTGCGCGAGCTCATTCAGGAGAACGAGGTGGAGCTCGTCGAGGGCGACGCGCTCGACGAGGCGCTTTTGCGTGCGGGGATAGCCGTCGCACCGTCGGATACCGTGCTCGAGGCTGTGCTCGAGGCCGCCGCCGCTTCGGCCGACGTCGGCATGCTCCAGTGCGCGCGCAACCTGCTCACCTCGTATCTGCGCTACCGTCCCGACGACGCGCTCTCGAACGTGGCGCGTTCGTTGGCCGACGACCGGCCGTAAGGGCGCTTGTCCCCTGTGCTACAATGGGGCGCTGCAGACAACCGCAGGCGGCGCTTCGTGTCGCCGTTTCCAAGCAGAGGGACTACCATGGCCATACAGCTTCCCGAAGGGACGAAGGACCTGCTGCCCGCCGAGGCGGCGTTTTGGAGGCGCTTTACCGCCACGGCCGAGCGCGTGTTCGGGCGGTACGGGTACGTTCCCGTCGTCACGCCGCTCATCGAGCAGACCGACCTGTTCGTGCGCGGCATCGGCGAGGCGACCGACGTGGTCTCGAAGGAGATGTTCACGGCTGTTTCGGGCGAGAATCTGAAAACGCTCGTGGACGGCGGGCACATCAAACCGAAAAGCCGCCTCACGTTGCGCCCCGAGGGCACGGCCGGCGTCGTGCGCGCCGTGGTTCAGCACGACCTGGTCCCGCAGGGGGCTGCTCCCGCGAAGCTCATGTACGCGGGTCCGATGTTTCGCGCCGAGCGTCCGCAGAAGGGGCGCTTGCGCCAGTTCAACCAGGTGGGGATAGAATGCTTGGGGGCTGAGGAGCCCAGCATCGACGCCGAGGGCATCATCATGCTCATGCGCTTCTTCGTCGAGATAGGCATTCCGGATGCGTCCATGTCGCTGCTCGTGAACTCCATGGGCTGCGAGGCGTGTCGCCCGGGCTATCGCGAGGCCGTGCGGGCCTACATGGCCGAGCGCGCGGGGGAGCTCTGCGACGAGTGCAATACGCGGGCCGACATCAATCCGCTGCGCGCCTTCGACTGCAAGAAGGATGCATGCCGTGCGGTCATGGACGGCGCGCCGCGCATAATCGACTACCTGTGCGATGACTGCAAGGCCCACTATGCTGCGGTCAAGGGCTATCTTGACGCGGCCGGTCTGACGTACACGGAGGACTGGAAGCTCGTGCGCGGGCTCGATTACTACACGCGCACGGTGTTCGAGGTTCAGGCGCTCGATTCGAACAGTGCCCAGAACGCCATCGGCGGGGGAGGACGCTACGACAAGCTCGTCGAGGAGGTGGGCGGCCATCCCACGCCCGGGTTCGGATTCGCGCTCGGTTACGAGCGTTGCGTCATCGCGCTCGAAGCCGCAGGGCGCACGTTTCCCGCACCGACCCCGTGCGCGGTCTTCGTGGCTTGCGTGGACGCCTCTCTGCGCGACACGGCGTTCGGACTGGTGCAGCGGTTGCGCGACGCGGGCGTCGAGAGCGACATGGACCACCAGGGTCGCAGCCTGAAAAGCCAACTGAGGCTTGCCAACAAGCTCGGTGCGGTGCACGTGGTCGTGCTCGGTCCCGACGAGCTCGCCGCAGGCCAGGTCACGGTTCGCGATATGGAGGCTCACGAGGAACGCGCCGTCGCCCTCGACGACGTGGTCGAGGTGTTGAAACAGCGCGCAGAGCACTGAGGTGCCGCTTCGTGTTCGTCACCTGTCCGTCGCACCGCTGCTCCAGCGTCGCATCGGCGGCGCCAACGTCGCACCGCTGCGCCAGCGTCGCATCGGCGGCGCTAACATCGCATCGGCGGCGCCTCGCGTATTCCGTGCGGCGATGCATTCGTCTTGTAAAGGGAGAAGGGCTTCGCGGTTCTCCTCTTTTGCTGTGATTACCTGTATAATGCAGGTAAAATGCATGTACGATGTTAGGGGGCAGTATGCCGGCATTGCAGGTACGCGATTTTCCCGACGAGCTGTACGAACGCCTCAAGGTTGCTGCAGTGCGCGATCATCGCAGTATCGCCCAGCAGACCATCGCCTTGGTTGAAGAGGGTATACGGCGCGCTGAAGCGTCCGAAGCGCCTGCGGGCCCCCCCGCATGTCCGCACGCTTCACCGAGCCTTGCCGATCTGTGCTTCCATATCGATACCGAGGACGAGCTGCGCGCCCGTGCGGAGAAGCGCGCCCGCCTTATCGACGAGATCATGAGCGACCCGATCGAAGGACCGTTCCCGACGGTCGAGGAATCAATCGAGTGGCTGCATCGGGACATGGAGGAGCGAACCGGAAGAATCCTGAGTGCGATGGGAGCTTGCCTCGAGTCCGGTCAAGAGGAGGGTGCGTTCCCATGGTAGTCCTCGACGTGAGCGCCGCTCTGGCGATAGTGCGGAAAACACCCGAGGGGCAGGGACTTATGCGATTGCTGTTCACGGACGAGCGAATTATCGCCCCGCAGCTTTTCTGTTCGGAAGCGGCCAACTCGGCATGGCAGTTCGCTCGCCTCGGCAACATGGGCCAAGGCGAAGCGGCTGTTATGCTGAGGCGGGCCGTCGCCCTGGTCGATCGGTTCGAAAGCGACGGGAGCCTTGTAACGGAGGCCCTTTCCCTCGCCGTGACGGAAAAGCACCCCGTATACGACCTACTCTACGTCGTGCTCGCGCGCAGGACGGGATCCACGCTGTTCACGCTC
>CAUVMU010000275.1:0-2891 GCA_963552775.1 uncultured Eggerthellaceae bacterium
CGGTCGCGGGATGCGGGCCGGTCGCGGGATGCGGGCTGCGCGCTGCGGGTTGCGGGCCGGTCGCAGAATGCGGGATGCGGGCCGGTCGCAGGTCGCAGCCTAAACCGATCGCGTCAGATTGCGTCAAGGCCCCATCGAATCACCTCGAACCGCTCATGCCTCTTTGGCATGCTGCAAAAAAATGCGCATGTGTCCATGTTTTGGTATCATGAAAAAGCACAACCATATGCGCTGAGAGGCTACCATGCCAAAACCCTTGAGAATCGCCCTGCCCCTCCTTCTGCTCCTTGCAGTCTACGGCGGCTCGGGCCTATTTGCCGTCTTTCTGGATTCAAACGACGCCGCGTTCTTCATATGGACTGCATCCGTGCTGATCTTCGGTGCAGCGAACGTGGTGAACGCCATCCTCGATCGCGGTGAAGGGGCCCCGCGCCGCCTTGCGTTCTGGAATATGCTGCTCAAGCTCTGCACGATTCCGTTCTACCTGATCGTCTTCGTCGGCGGAATGACGATCTCGATCGCAATGGCAGTGGTGCCCGGGCTCATTTTCGGGCTGCCTATCGTGGTGGCCGTGCTGGCTGCAATTGATTACGTACTGCTGCTCTTCACATCGTCGTACGGCATAGCGGCCGCAGTACGCGCGGGCACGCGGGGAGTTGTCACCGACGCGTCGGCAATCGTGCTCTGCGTGCTGCATTTGCTGTTCGTCGCCGATGTCGTGGCCGCTATCGTGCTCTACGTCAAAATCCGCAAAGCCGAAAGTCTTTCGGGGCAAAGCGGTGAAGGCCCGATCGGCGAGAACCGTTAGCGCCGATCGAACCGCATTCGCAGCGTTCGGCAGACCGAAAAGCAACGGGGCCCAGCCGCACCCTCTCGGGCAGCGCTGCAGGACCCCGCTTGTTCACGTGGCGCAATCGCAGTCTAACCGCGGCGTTCGGCCCCCCGAACGAAGGCAGCGGCGATGAAGTCCGCCTCCGCACCTTCCTCTACCTCGGCGTCTATCAGGTCCTGTACCGTAATGCTCTCGAGAAAGGCGTTCAGACTCGATACGATAAGACGATGGGACTGCATGACCTTGCCGACCATCTCGGCATCGTTCTTCGAGCCTTTCAGCGGGTGGCGCAGGCCGCGCTGATCGCCGTCGAAAGCGTCGAATATCTGCTTGACCGTGATCTCGGAAGGGCTCTTGGACAGAACGTATCCCCCGTTCTTACCCGGGCGGGCCTGAATCAGCCCGCAATCGCGCAAGCGCAATCCCAACTGGATCAGGTAATCGCGCGGCACGTCCATCTTTTCGGAAATCTCCTTGGACGAGCACGTTGTACCTTTGATCGCCAGGTACACGATTGCGCGCACCCCGTAGTCGATCGAAGCCTTCAGCTTCATACTGCATCCTCCTTCGCCCCTGGCGCCGCCGAGCACGCTCCTCGAGACAGCTCGAGGTCGGTCGGTCGCACCAGGCCCTTTGCCGGCGCTAGATATTACAGAGTACTGCTGCTGCAGCGCCCCTAGTCTATCAAACCAGCATAGGGTGCATCTGCATGAATAACAAAAACCAGAACTGTTCTTATTCTGCTAACTCCCTGGTCAACCACTCGGAATTTCCTCGGAGCCCATCAAAGAGAGCTTTGGCGACACGTGGCCCGACCCGATCTGCCCCGAACGCTTTGAGCGTGCAGCCAAGAGCTTTCGTATGCAGGTGTCCGCGCAGACCGAACCCGAATCGGTTTTAAATGCAGCTTCTACCAATAGCTTTTCCGAGCTGGTGAACGAAATTCTGCGACAATCCAAGCGGAAAAGAGCGCCACGCGATTGAAAAGCACCGTGAAAAGAGGCGCACATCGTATAATCGTTTTCCGTCCGAAAGACGATGTTCACAGAAAAGGAGGAGCATACCGTTGCACGCGGAAAAAGGAACGCCGTTAGCGCCAACCGGAGGCGCCCTGATCGGCAGCGACATTCATGGACAAAAGCGCCTCATGCGCGCACAGATTCTCACGGCACGCGATAACCTCCCTCCCGAAATCCGACGTCTGAAAAGCCACGCCGTATGCCGCATGCTCGAGCCTCTGCTCGTCGACGCCGTTCGTAATGGAGGCGATCGGATACCGCTCATCGCAGCCTATGCGTCCATGAAAAGCGAGCTCGACCTGCTCCCCCTCATTGAAAGCGAGCGAGCCGCGGCCTGGGAGTGGTGCTTTCCCTGCATGATCGCAGTCGATGAAATGGCGGATACCGGCATCGATGCTCCGTCGCCGACGGGCTCACATCAACGTACGACCGTCGTCGCCGGGACGAAGGCTCCCGACCCTCGCGATTCCGCAACGTGCCGCATGAAGAGCCGCATGGAGTTCTTCCGCGTGCCGCGTGCCGCAGCCCTTGCGCACACGGCTCCGTTCCTTGTGCGGCCCACACGCTCGTTCGATCGGGTTTCGCTCGAAGACAGGGGCTTCACCTGGGTTGATCCGAGCGAAATCAACGCCGTCCTTGTCCCCTTGGTCGGATTCGACGCCCGCTTCAACCGTCTCGGGTACGGAGGGGGCAATTACGATCGCTTCCTGGCAAGCATCAGGGAAAGCACGTTCGTCACCGGCGTCGCATTCGAAGAGCAGCGCGTTTCGAGCATCCCCTGCGAAGCGCACGACCGACCGCTGCCGCTCGTCGTCAGCGCGTAACCGGCTCGCTCGCGCGCTGCGCATGCATGCTGCGAACGAGCACTGCCCGGCTATGCGCGCGACCTCGGGAGCGCCCTCCCCGCCCTTGCCCGGCTATGCGCGCGATCTCGGGAGCGCCCTCCCCGCCCTTGCCCGCACACGGCGAACGAGCACGACCGCCCCCTTCGCCAGAAGCACCGCCAACAGCAACGCGACAGCCATGAGCACGATGGTGCC
>CAUVMU010000276.1:0-2890 GCA_963552775.1 uncultured Eggerthellaceae bacterium
GCCCCGACACGAGCGCCACGTCGGCCCCTCGGCGCGCGGCGGCGCGGGCGATCGCGTAGCCCATCTTCCCCGACGAGCGATTCGAAATGTAGCGCACCGGATCGATCGGCTCGATTGTAGGCCCTGCGGTCACGAGCACGTTCATGCCCGCAAGATCGCGCCGGACAGCAGGCGCGGCAAGCTCCTCGAGAACGACCCGCACGATATCGGCGAGGTCGGCCAAACGCCCGCGACCTTCGTCGCCGCATGCCAGATAACCCGCGTTCGCCTCGACGATGCGTACGCCGCGCTCGCGCAGCAGCGCAAGGTTTTCCTGGGTCGCCGGATGCTCGTACATGTTCACGTTCGCCGCCGGTGCGACCACGAGACGTCCCGTGCAGGCGAGGGCCACGGTGGTGAGCAGGTCGTCGGCGATTCCGTGCGCCATTTTCGCGGCAACGTTCGCCGTACAGGGCGCCACGGCGAACACGTCGGCCTCCTTGGCAAGCGAGATATGATGGATGGGGTCGGCAGGGTCGTCGAACAGCCCCACCGCGACCGGCTCGCGCGTCAGAGCGCGGAACTGCTGCGGGTCGACGAAACGCGTGGCCGTCTCGGTCATGACCACCTTCACGCGCACGCCGCTCTTCTGCAGCAGGCGCACGATCTCGCAGGCCTTGTAGGCCGCCACGCAGCCCGTCACACCGAGCAGGACCGTGCGGGCGGGCGCTCGCCCAGCCGAGCCGTCGACGATGGTCTCGGCCGCGCTCGCTGCGCCGCCCGCTCCGCGCATCGCAGTCATCAAAGCCCCCTCTCACCCGCCACATGCGGTTCCAATACCTCGGCGAGCACCTTCACGTGCGCGTTCGTCTTGCCCAGGCACGGAACGTACGTGAACTCCGCTTCGCCCCCCGTACGGCCCGCCTCGCGCGCCTTCTCGTCGAAATGCGGCTTGAGCTCGTAGAAGACGTCGTAGAGCGTTTCGAGGCAATCGGTGGCGAACCCCGGGCAGATGAAGAACACGCGCCCTTCGCCCGCCTGCGCATAGCGACCGAGCACGTCGAGCGTCGAGGGCGTCAACCACTCGCAGTAGCGCGAGAACTTGCTCTGGTAGCAGATGGTCCAGCGTTTGCGGTCGAGGCCAAGCGCGCTCGCCACCGCAAGCGCCGTGGCGCCCGTCTGCAGCTCGTAGACGTCGCCTGCCTCGATATCGGGCACGGGCACGGAATGGAACGAGAACACGAGGCGGTCGTCTGCCGAGACGTCGAAGCCCGCATGCTTGATGGAAGCCGCAAGAGCGCGCACGTACGTGTCATGGTCGTGGTAGTCGTCGATGAAATCCATATCGGGCGTCCAATGCATGCGCTTGAGCGAGCGCGTCACGCGGTCGCGCACCGACTCGGTCGTGGAGAACGCATGCTGCGGGAAAAGCGGCAGCACGACGAGGCGCGTGCAGCCGGCCGTGCGCAGCTCGCGCAGGCGCGACATGATGGACGGGTTGCCGTAGGTCATGCCCGCGCGCACGACCACGTCGAGCCCCTGCTCGGAAAACCGTTCCTCCAATTCGGACGCGAGCCGAAGACAGGAGATGATGAGCGGGGAGCCCTCTTCCGTCCAGATCTTGCGATAGCGCTCGGCAGAGGTCTTGCCGCGGCGCGGCAGGATGCACAGATGGAGTACGAGGCGCCATACGAGCATATTGATGTTATGGATCAGGCGGGAATCGGACAGCATTGCGGAAAGGTACGCGCGCACCGCGCGCGGCGTAGGCTCGTCGGGCGATCCGGTATTGACCAGAAGGACGCCGATGCGCTGTTCGGAGTGCATGCTCACAACCACCTCGCTTCGATCGGGGGCGCCTGGGCCCCGGTAAGTTACCCTTAGTATACGGCAAAACCCGAAGCGCCCGAGAAAACTCTTTCCACGCAGGGGAAGGGGGCTTCTTCGAGCAGTGCGCGAACCTCGCGCCCCGCCTCGGTAAGGCCCCGGCTGCGCGGGGCGAGCCCTTCGAGCGCCTCCCGCAGATCGGTCGGCAGGTTGTCCGCGAAATCGAGGCGTTCCCCCGTCGTCGGATGCTCGAAGGAAAGTCGGAACGAATGGAGGAACTGCCGTGCAAGCCCCAAATCGGCCGCGTCGGAGCGCGGCGCGGCGGCCCGGTAGACCGCCTCGCCCGCAAGCGAGTGGCGCGCGTACTCCATATGCACGCGGATCTGGTGCGTACGACCGGTGAACAGCTTGCAGTCGATGAGCGTGTACCCGTTGTCGAAGCGATCCGCATCGAATCGCTCGAGCACGCGAAACGTCGTCACCGCATCGCGTGCCGAATCGACGTCGCGGACAGCCATGCGCTTGCGGTCCTTGGCGGAGCGCGCAATGGGCGCGTCGATCATGCCCGTGTCATGCGCGACGACACCGTGCACGAGCGCCAGATAGCGCCTATCGACCGACCGCTCGCGGATGGCGTCCATAAGGGCCAGGCCCGCCTCGTCGGTCTTAGCGGCCAGCATGAGGCCGCTCGTGTCCATGTCGAGACGGTGTACGATGCCGAGCCGGTCCTCCTCGCCCTGAACGCTGCACAAACGGTCGGCCCCGCAGCGGTAGATGAGAGCGTTCACAAGCGTGCCGTCGCGGTAATCGTCGCACGGATGGCAGACGAGGCCCGCCTGCTTCGAGAGCACCAGAAGGTCGTCGTCCTCATAGCGTACGTCGAGCTCGATGGGCTCGCCGCGCAACGGGGTGCGCTCGGGCGCGGTGTCAGCCTTGTAGACGACGGAATCCCCCGCCGACACGGCGAGTTTCTTCGAAACCGTCATGCCGTTCACGAGCACGCGCCCCGCCTCGACGGCGCGCGCGGCAGCACTGCGGGAGGCGTACAGCCCGCGCTCCCCGAGCAGGGCGTCGATGCGCATGC
>CAUVMU010000277.1:0-2868 GCA_963552775.1 uncultured Eggerthellaceae bacterium
TGTACTCGTTCGGGTTCAAACATGGCAACCCCGTCGATGCCGACCTGGTCATTGACGTGCGTTTCCTTCCCAATCCCTACTACGAGCCGCGCCTGCGCTACCTGACGGGGCTCGACCAGCCCGTGCGCGATTACGTCATGTACAACGAGGAGACCGAGTCGTTTCTGAAACGCTGGGAATCGCTGCTCGACTGCGTCATGCCCGGCTACGTGTCCGAGGGCAAGCAGCAGCTCGCCATTGCCGTGGGATGCACGGGCGGGCAGCACCGCAGCGTCGTGCTTGCCGAGGTCACGGGCGACTATCTGCGCTCTGCGGGCTATCGCATCAGCGTGGCGCATCGCGATTTGTCGCTGGCTGAGCGCCCTGACGGCGCGCTCGTCGGCAACGATGGGGAAGCTTCGGCGTCCGATTGGGCGCCCGAAGCATCGTTTGAGACGGCAGGAGGGGCGCGATGAGGCTCGGCCGACGCGCGAAGCCCGCGTTCGTGCACGACCCTTCGGCGACCGATGCGTTCGCGGCGCTCTCCGACATCGAGCCCCCGCGCCGGCCCGCCGGTCCCGTGCGCGCCGTGGTCATCGGCGGGGGCACGGGCGCTCCCGTGTCGATCCGCACGCTGCTCTCCATGGGCATCGAGACCTCGGCCGTCGTGGCTATGGCCGACGACGGCGGCTCGACGGGTATACTGCGCCATGAAGCCGGGGCCACAACTCCGGGTGACGTGCGCAAATGCATTACCGCCATGGCCTCTGATGCCGGCGATCCGCTGACCGAGGCGTTCAAGCTGCGCTTTACGTTCGCGGAGAACCATACGCTCGGAAACCTCATGCTTTCGGCCCTCGAGGCCACGACGGGCAGTTTCCCTGCGGCCATCGACGTGTGCGAACGTTTGCTCGACGCGCGCGGGCACGTGTATCCCTCCACGCTCGACCGCGTCGTGCTCGAGGCGGTGACGGTCGACGGGCACACGCTCGAAGGCCAGGCTGTGGCCTGCCATTCGCGCTCTCCTCTTTCCAAGGTGACGCTGCGCTCCGATGAGCCCATCGTCGCCTACGAGCCCGCCGTCGAGGCCATCCGTGCGGCCGACCTCATCGTGCTCGGACCGGGCTCGCTGTTCACGTCCATCATCCCCAACCTGCTGGTCCCGGGCGTTGCCGAGGCCGTGCGCTCGACTGCCGCTACCGTGCTGTTCGTGTGCTCGCTCGCCGATATGCAAGGCGAGACCTGGGGTTTGTCGGTCGGGCAGCATCTGGCCGCCCTGCGCGATCACGGTTTGGGGGAGCGGCTCGACCATCTGCTCGTGCACGACCCCTCCCATGCGGCGGCGCCCGAACCGGGCGCGCGGCGGATCCGCCCCGTCGTGCTCGAGCCGGCCGACGTGCGCGAAGCCGAGGCGCGCGGCGTTTCGGTGCTCGTGCGCGACCTTGTGGATGCTGACCGCCCGACCTGGCACGACCCGCAGAAGCTGCGCAGCGCGCTTTTGGAGGTGCTCGAACCATGTCGTTCACCTCAGAGGTAAAAGAAGAGCTTTCGCGCGTCGAGCCGGTGTGCTCGCACTGCAACCGTGCTGTGCTCGCGGCGCTCGTGCGCATCGAGGGGACGCTGTTCTTCAGCGGGCCGGGGCGCCACCGCCTCGAGGTCGCTACCGACGCGCCTGCCGTGGCGCGTCTCGTGCTCAAGCTGACGCACGAGATATACCACCTCGAGACCGAGCTCACGGTGCGCCGCAGCGTGCTGCACAAGACGCCGAACTACCTGATCAACGTGCCTGCCCAGCCGGCTCTGCCCGCCGCCTTGCGCGACATGGGCGTCCTGTCGGACGAAGGGCTCGAACTCGGCGTGAAGCCCGATCTCGTGCGCAAGCAGTGCTGTGCCGCCGCGTATCTGCGCGGAGCGTTCCTCGGCAGCGGGTTCGCGTCGAACCCCCGCGGCGACTTCCATTTCGAGATAACCGTCGAGTCGAAGGAGCTCGCCCAGGGAATCGCGGCCCTTCTCGAGGACAAGGGCATCAATGCGCGCATCCAGCAGCGGCGCAGCTCGTACATGGTCTATCTGAAGAGCGGCGAGGCGATTCTCGAATTCCTTGCCTACGTGGGCGCGCACCAGTCGGCGCTCGTCATGGAGAACGAGCGTGTGGTGAAAAGCGTGCGCAACGACGTGAACCGCATGACGAACGCCGAGATGGCCAATACGGCCAAGGCGGCCAACGCTTCGGTCGACCAGATCTACGCCATGCGCACCGTGCTCGAAACGCTCGGCATGGAGAACCTTCCTCCCGCATTGCAGGAGGTCATCCGCTTGAGGGTCGCGTATCCCGACGCGACGCTCAAAGAGCTCGGCCAGCACGCGAATCCGCCGCTGTCCAAGTCCGCGGTTTATCATCGCGTCCGCCGAATAGAGCAGATCGCCCGCGACGCGAGGCGGTAAAATGGAGGCGCTCGCAGAGCGCATTCAGATAGCTTGCACGCAACGTTCTCAGTGAAAGGGGAAACGAATGGCAACGAAGGTAGGCATCAACGGGTTCGGGCGCATCGGGCGCTTGGCGTTCCGCGCTATGGCAGCCGATTCCGATATCGAAGTTGTGGCCATCAACGACCTGGGCAACCTTCCCGCTTTGGCCCACCTGCTCAAGTACGACTCCATTCACGGCCGCGCGTTCGACACCGTCGAGGTCGGCGAGGGCGGTATCGTCGTCGACGGAACGCTCATCCCGGTTATCGGCGACCGCGATCCGGCGAATCTTCCTTGGGGCGATTTGGGCGTCGACGTCGTCGTGGAAGCGACGGGCTTCTTCACCGACGGCCTGAAGGCCAAGGCCCATCTCGACTCCGGCGCCAAGAAGGTGCTCATCTCCGCACCGGGCAAGAACGT
>CAUVMU010000278.1:0-2865 GCA_963552775.1 uncultured Eggerthellaceae bacterium
CCAGACGATGGTGCACTCGGGGCAGACCCTCTCGGGATCATCGTAGCGCAGGGCGGAGAACTGGGCGAAGTCGGCGATGAGCATGCCGCCGTACGTCATGATCATGAGCGAGAGGCGCGGCAGGTAGCATGCGGTGCCGGAGAGGAAGCCGTACTCGTTCGGGCTGCCGAACGTGTTGACCATACGGCCGACCTGCCACTGGTTGTCGCGGGCCGTGCCGCGCAGCGCGTGGATGGAGTCGCCGCCGTAGGTCAGGGAGATGCGGCGAAACTCCTTGTAGCACGTCTCGAGCGCTTCGTCCCACGAGATGCGCTCCCACTTGTTCTCGCCGCGCTCGCCCGCACGCTTCATGGGATACAGGATGCGGTCGGGATGGAACTGAACCTGCTTGAAGGCCAAACAGCGCGGGCACAGGGCGCCGCGGTTGTACGGATCGTCCGGGTCGCCTTCGGCCTTGATGAACTTGCCCGTCTCCTTGTCGGAGTATACGAGCACGCCGCAGCCCTCATGACAGCCGGGTGCCGACCAGACCGAGGTGCGGGTGACGATCATCCCGTCCTCTTCGTACTGCCACTCCCCGGGATGCTTCCAGTCTTGGATCTCGTGCTCTTTTCCAGCACCGAAATTGAACTGGTTCTCCTCTTTGGAAGTGCCGATTTCGTCGCGGTCTTTGTCCGCGACAGCGTTCTCTACCATCGCAACTCCTCTCGACTGTGACGGGCGGGCTTTTGTCCCGCACCCGTCAACGGACGAACCGGGCGTCCGCCCCAGCCCGCCCGACGGCGAAGCAGGTGTCTGCCCTGAATCGCCGGCCCCCTCTTGGGTGAGGCCAGTTCACCACGGGGCGAGTATGAGCGTATCGCGCGATGGGTATGCAGATGGGAGAATCAGACCGTTGGTATGAGCTGCTGAACGGGGATTTAATAATACGGGTCTGAAACGGGCCCGAGGTCGCTCAAAGACCGTCTGAGGCGACCCCGGGACGGGGATGCAGGGTCCGCCTTTCGTCCGACGGGCATGGGAGGAACCCCTCGAAGGCGGTCCCTGGGCCAAACGACGCAGGACCTACCGTTCGGGTGCGCTCGCCGCGTTCACGTCGATCGGGTAGTCCTCCACGAAGTCCATGAGCTTCTGCTGGGAGTGGATGTCGAGCTTGCGGTAGATGCTGTAAATGTGGCTTTTCACCGTGTGCGGCGAGATCGTGAGCTTGTTCTGGATGTACGCGGCGTTGCGGCCCTTTGCGAGGAACTCGAGGATGTCGGTCTCGCGCGGGGAGAGTTGGTAGAGTTCGGCGACGGCTTGGCAGCGCTTCTGCAGCAGCTCACGCTCCCCGAGAACGGTGCCCGCCGCGACGGGGGAGGACACGGGCGAGGGGGAGTCGATGGAACGCTCGTCAAGGTTATGGTGGCTGCTCTGAGGGAAGAACACCATGACGACGGCGACGAGGACGAACGCCATGACCAAGCGGATCCAGGTGAACGCATCGGAGTGGGCTCCGATCATCGTCGTGGCCGCCGTGGCGATGGCCCAACCTGTGAAGAATCCTGCGGCGCTGAACAGGAGACGCAAAGGCACCTGGTGGAAAACGGGTCCCTTCCAGTGCTCGACGCTCTTGCGCACGAGCAGCGCGTAGTTCACGGCCACGAGTGCCGCCCATGAGGCGACGACGAGGCCCGCGCAGGTCAACTGCACGGCATCGGATACGAACGGGGTGAACAGGCACGCGAGCACCGTGATGCACAGCAGCGCGCGTTGGACGGTCGTGATGTTGACCACCTTGCCCGCAAGTGCGAGCGCGGCGATGACGCCGGCACCCGGCACGACGAACGCGAGGCCGATGAAGGCGGTCGCCCCGCCGAAGTTCATAAGGTAGACGAACGTGAGGGCGAACGCGATGCCGAACGCGAACAGGGAAGGCTCGATTTCGCGCTCGAATTTCCATGGGCGTTCGCTTTCACTGTTCTCGTCGAAATCGAACAGAGCGTTGCCGCGCGCGCTCGTGAAAGCGAGCAGGGATACGCTGACGAGAGCGGCGATGGCTGCGAGGGCGGGTTGGACGACCGGGGGCATGAGGGCCACAAGCACGAACAGCACGCTTCCGCCGAGCAGCGAGAGGCTCGTGAAGCGGCCGTAGCCTCGCAGACGGATGCGGCTTGCAACGTCAAGCCAACTGACCGTGAGCATTGAGCCCGCAAGCCCTGCGCAGAGCGCCGCTGCGCTCAGGAGCGGCAACGGGACGTCGAAGCCGAGGTGCGCGGCGAACGATGCCGCGGGCAGCATGATCGTACCTGCGGCAACGGCGGCGACCAAGGGTTTCGAGAACGGGTCGAACGCAGGATGCCTGCCGACGAAGTGCAGCAGGGCGTATCCGAACGTGATGCCGCCGAACACGAACAACTGGACGCCGTCGCGCGCAGCTGCGGGCATGTCGGCGAAGAATTCGGCGAACAGCCAGTAAAAGGAGAGGAGCATCCAGCAGAAGAACAGGGAGAAGCCTTCCATTCCCAGAAACTCCATGGCTCCGCTGTGACGTTTGGTCGTGGAAGCGCCTTCGGTCATCGTGCATCCCCCTTGCAGATTTGTTCAGGTGCAGGCCAGGAGAAACTGATCACGATGAAACGCGTGCGAACGCGCAAAACCCCAACATCCCCCGACTGCATAGTGTAGCGAAAACGGTGCGTCATGCAACTCCTTTTCAATCCTGCCCGCCCCCGAACGTTTTCCGTGCTGAGGGAAATCTTGCGAAGGGAGCCGAGCGAGCGGGTTCCTAGCGGACGCCGGGAGGCTTGATGCCGAGGCGCCGCGTTACCTCGCTGGTCGAGGATAGGCCCAGTTCGCGGAAGGCGCTTGCAACGCCGGGAGTCG
>CAUVMU010000279.1:0-2854 GCA_963552775.1 uncultured Eggerthellaceae bacterium
GCTAATCGCGCGCCCTATCGGGACTGAACCCTTTGGTTATACCGAGCGGTGCCTCGATATCTGCGACGAGCTCGGCAAGCTTTTCAGGTGATATTTCCGATGCGGCGATGTCGGCGGCATACCCAGCGGTCGGCGAACAGCGCGGGCGCTCGCCCCCTCAGGTGAAAGCATGGCGCGGAGAACCCCATGCAGCGCCCTTGACAGGCGGGCAATCGTGTACACTGCTTCTTTGAACCGATTGCTCGAAAGGCTCCGCATGAACAACATCCGATTCATTCCTCTGCAACACTTGGGCTGGGGCTTTTTGCTCGCGTGGGTGTTCTGCGTCTTCTACACCGGCGCCACATCCGACGCGCTCGGCGTTCAGGACATGCACAGCCGTGCGGGGATGCTGCCGCGCCTCCTCGAGCTCACCATTCCCGTAGGCTCGGCCATCGCCACCATCGCCGCGCTCATGTTCGCCGAGCGCGCCGTCGGCACCGTAGCGGCCAAGCGCGCCGTCGTCGTGCTCTCGCCTATCGCCTGCGCCCTGGCAACGCCGTTGCTCGTAATCCCATACGGGCACGGAATGCTCGACGGAGCGTTGTTCGCCGCGGGAGCCCTGGTCTCGGGCATAGGAAGCGGAGTCATGTGGGTGTTCTGGGGCGAGTTCTACGCCCGTCTATCGCAAAGCGACGTCGAACCGACAGCCCTCGCCTCGAGCGCCCTCGCTGCAGGCATCCTGCTCGCGGTTTCGGCCATGAGCGGTTGGGTCGCCCTGCTCGTCACCGCATGCTTGCCGCTGGCTTCAGGGGCGCTGTTCTCGGTGGCGTGGAAAGAGACCTCGGCCCTCAGCGTATCGCGCGACCATGCTTCCGCCGGCGACCTGCGCGTGCTCGAAGCCGCTCGCGAACACAACGAGTCGCGGCCCCTCGCGGTCGTCGCGACCGTGGGCAAAAGCGGCTGGGGCATCCTGTTCGCCTGCTCGTTCGCCTGCATAGCCGGAAGCCTCGCAGCCGAAACGCCCTCGACGGAAATGCTCCAACCGAGCATTCTGGCGAGCATCGCCCTCCTCATTGCGCTCGGATTCGCCTCGACACGCGGCCCGCGACGCGTATCCATCGCGTTTCTCTACCGCTGGATCTGCCCGGTCCTCGTCGTGGGCTTCTGCACGGGAAGCGTCCTGGGGTCTTACGCGGGATCTGCGGCCGCGTTCGGCGCATCGCTCGCCGTGCGCTTCGCCCTCTGCCTTATTACCCAGATGTACTTCGCGCGCTTCTCGGCGCGGGGCCTGGCAACCCCGACCCAGTCGTACGGCCTCGGGTGGATCCTCGTCCACACAGGCGACCTGATCGGGGTTCTGCTGGCCGAAGCGGTTCGGCCCGCCTTGGGAACCGGCGCCATCACCGCAGACCAGGCGTTTGCGGTCTGCGCTATGCTCCTCGTCGTTGCCTCCATGCTCGTCATCGGCGCAGACCGAAGCTTCGCAAGCCTCGACTCCGTCGCGCGAAGAGATGGGGAGCTCGCGCCTGCAACGATCGATGCGGCGCACGAAAGCAGCCCTTCGTCCCTCGAACCTGAAACGCCGAGACCCGCATCCGACCTGCAACCGGAGAATCGAGACCTCGACCGCGCCATCGAGGAGCTTGCCGACCGTTTCGACCTCACACCGCGCGAACGCGATATCTTCGCGCTGCTCATGCGCGGGCGCTCGGTCCCCTATATCCGTGACGAACTGGTCATATCCCTCAACACGGTATCCACCCACGTGAAGCACATCTACACCAAGGCCGCCGTCCATTCGCGCCAGGAACTGCTCGACCTGCTGCCGTAGATGTGAGCAGACGCAAGGTTGCGCAGGCCGAGCAACAAGCGGACGATCCGAGGCCTCCCGCCCGCTATCATGCATCCGGGCCGCCCGCGCTCGTTGTGCTGCAGGCGGCCCGAGACGTTGAAACCGTTCTCTCGCAATCTCGCGACTCCTACGCGATACCGCAGGCGTGCTTGGCTGCGATGCGCGCGAACGTGGCCGTACGCCCCGCATTGATGCCCGTGAAGTTGCTCGGGTAGTTATGGGGGTAGAACCCTCCCTGGTCGTTGCCGCACACGTACAAGCCCTCGATTACGCTGCCGTCGGTGCGCAAGGGCCGGCTGTTCGTGTCGGTGACCACGCCGTTGATGGTCACAAGGAAGTTGCCCGCGGTGCGGATGGCGTAGTACGGCGGCGTGTCGAGCGTCGAGCAACGGAAGGCTTCTTTGCCGTAGTCGCTGTCGACGCCGTCGTTCACCAGCGCATTGTAGCGCTCGACCGTCGAGAGGAACGTCTTCTTCTCCTCGGCGGAAAAGCTCATGGCGTCGGCGAGCTCGTCAAGCGTGTCGCATTGCTTGAGCGCGCCGTTTTCCAGAACGGGGGCCATCCAGAAGCTCTCAAGATGCTCCTTCGTCAGCGCCTCGAGATCGTACACATCGGCGTTGAAGGCGCCCCCGTCGGGGGCCGGGGCCAGACGCGAGCATCCGCCCGTGTCGAAGCGCTGAATATCCTCCCAGAACGTGCCGTCGAACACCTGCCAGCTGAACCCGCCGGGCTGGCGCTGGCCCTGGGCGAAGATCTCGGGGTACGTGGAGTCCTCGTTCATGAAGCGCTCTCCGCGCGTGTTCACGCGCAAGAACGGCTGACTCGCAGGCAAGAACAGCGCGTTGCCCGCCTCGGGATCGAGCACGCAGTCGTCGTTGACCGTCCCGCGATTCCACACCATGGCGCCGCCGCCCTCCTCGAGCACGGCACCGGCCGCAAGCGCCATGCGGATGCCGTCGCCCTCTTCGGTCGTCGCAGCCGTCGACGTGCAGTAATCGTAGGCCGCCGGGCACAAATCGC
>CAUVMU010000280.1:0-2819 GCA_963552775.1 uncultured Eggerthellaceae bacterium
CCCCCGTTGCGCCCGCTCGTGGGTGGGCTTCTCGCGGAGAATGCAGAAAATGTTTCGAAACGGTAGTCTTTACGTTCCATTCGGGTCGTGTTTGCTTTAGAATACTATTCTTAGTTTTAAGTGTTAGCGTATTCAGAATTTAAACGGTTCGGTGGCGGCGCGGCAGACGAGCGTTGCGCCCCCCGATTGAACCGCACGGGCGAAGATGCAACGAAGGTGGGATCTATGTCGCAGGTGTCGCAGGGCGTAAGCCCGGTACCGGAATCAGGGTCGAAGCTCGAGATGCCGTTGGCTTTCGCGAAACAGGGTCAGACGGTTCGCGTCGCCAGGATTCGCGGAGGCGGGGATCTGCACCATCATCTTGAGAACCTGGGTTTCGTCGTGGGTTCGGACGTGAGGATCGTGTCCGAGCAGGGCGGCAACCTTATCGTCGAGGTCAAGGGAACGCGCGTGGCAATCAACAGGACTACGGCGAACCGCATCGCAGTCTACTAGCCGCCCCGTTCGGGGCGCATCGGTCATCAACGTCGTTCGGCAACCACGGGGGCACTAGGCCGTTTAAATGTTAGCCAAACGATATTTTTGATGAAATATACGGGTTCAGAGAGAAAGGAAGGATATGGCCGAAGCTCAAGGTAAGACGCTGCGCGATGTTGCCATCGGCGACACGGCAAAGGTGAAGCGCCTGGTGGGTGAGGGCGCGATCAAGCGCCACATCATGGACATGGGCATCACCAAGGGCACCGAGGTCTTCGTGCGCAAGGTCGCCCCATTAGGCGATCCTCTCGAAGTCACGGTTCGCGGATACGAGCTCTCGCTGCGCAAAAGCGAGGCCGAGCACATCCTCGTCGACTAGCGGCTGCACCTGATCGGTGCTGTTCGGCTGCCGAGCGAAAGGCCGGCCTCCAACAGATTCGGTCGGGTGGACGCCCTGAGACGAGAAGCGAATCGAACGAACATGCGGCAGGGCCTTCGGCCCGCCCCGTTAAGGAAAGGCAGATTATGGATATTCGTATTGCTCTTGCCGGCAATCCGAACTGCGGCAAGACGACGATGTTCAACGACCTGACCGGTGCCCGACAGTACGTCGGCAACTGGCCGGGCGTTACCGTTGAAAAGAAGGAGGGCAAGTACAAGGCGAACAAGGACGTGACCATCACGGACCTTCCCGGCGTCTACTCGCTCTCCCCGTACTCTCCCGAAGAGATCGTCACGCGCGACTACCTGCTCGACGGCCGCCCTGACGCCGTCATCAACCTGGTCGACGCGACGAATCTCGAGCGCAACCTGTATTTGACGACGCAGATTCTCGATCTGGGCCTCCCGGTCGTCGTGGCGCTCAACATGATGGACCTCGTCGAGAAGAACGGCGACAAGATTGACGTCGCCAAGCTCTCCAAGAAGCTCGGTTGCCCCGTTATCCCCACGTCTGCGCTCAAGGGCACGGGTATGGAGGACCTGCTCAACACGGCGATCGAGTGCGCCGAGAAGAAGCGCGTCGCTGCTCCCGAGATACGCTTCACGCGCGACACCGAAGAGGCGCTCGCCAAGATCATCGACGTGCTCGGCTCCCGCGTTTCGCCCGAAACCGCGCGTTGGTACGCTATCAAGCTGCTCGAAGGCGAGGAACGCACGCTCGGCCTGTTGAAGCTTTCGGCGTCCGACAAGACCACGGTCGACGCCGTTCGCGCGGCGTACGAGACCGCACTCGACGACGACGCGGAGAGCGCCGTCACCACCGAGCGCTACGACCTCATCGGCGACGTCGTCTCCGACACGTACAAGCGCTCGTCGAAGGGGATGTCCGCTTCCGAGAAGGCCGACCGCATCATCACGAGCCGCATCTGGGGACTGCCCATCTTCATCGTCGTCATGTTCCTTGTGTACTACATCGCCATCTCCACCGTGGGTACTGCGGCGACCGACTGGGTCAACGATAACCTGTTCGGCGACGGCTGGTTGATTACCGGCACGGAGCAGTTCGACGAGGATACCGCTGCGTTCGAGGAGGCCAGCGGCCAGATTGACGCGTACCTCGCCGCCGCCGAGGAGAAGGGTCTCGACGTCGAGGCGTTCAACGAGGCGCGCGAGGCTGAAGAGCCAACCGCTGCCGACGAGGCGACCATTGAAAACTTCATGAAGGACGCTGCGGCCGCCAAGGTCTCAGGCGAGTTCGAGGTGACCGATGAGGAGACCGGGGAGACTTCGGTCATGCCGGTGACGGCGGCCCTGTTCGCCTCCGCACTCGAGGTCGCCGAGCCCGATCCGGCCGAGTACGGCGCGTTCATGCCCTCCATTCCTGCGATCGTGAGCGGCTGGCTCGAGTCCATCGGCGCGGCCGATTGGGTCCAGGGCCTGGTCATCGATGGTATCGTCGCCGGTGTCGGTGCGGTTTTGGGCTTCCTTCCGCAGATGGCCGTTCTGTTCCTCGAGCTGGCCATTCTCGAAGGCTGCGGCTACATGGCGCGCATTGCCTTCCTCATGGACCGCATCTTCCGCAAGTTCGGCCTTTCCGGTAAGTCGTTCATCCCCATGCTCATCTCGTCGGGCTGCGGCGTTCCCGCCGTCATGGCCACGAAGACTATCGAGGACGAGCGCGACCGCCGTATGACGATTATGACCACGACGATGGTGCCCTGTTCGGCAAAGACCCCCATCATCGCGCTCATCTTCGGCGCCATCGCCGGCGGCGACGCGGGCACGACCGCATGGGTCGCCCCGCTGTTCTACTTCCTGGGCATTCTGGCCATCATCGTGTCGGGCATCATGCTGCGCAAGACGCGCCTGTTCGCGGGCGAGGCCACGCCGTTCGTCATGGA
>CAUVMU010000281.1:0-2817 GCA_963552775.1 uncultured Eggerthellaceae bacterium
CCTTCGCTCCGTGGGAGAGCGCGATACGGTGGCGCAGCACATGCGGCGCGAGCGACTTTTCGTCATCGGGATCCTAATAACCCTTCCACTGAGGCATCGCGTAGGCGCGGGATAGGGCCAGTAGCGAATTGCCGCCGCGGGGCGAGCTTCCTATTTCGATCTCCGCGTTGTTGCGCGTGGAGGAGATTATCTGCACGATGTACTCGAGCACGTTGGGGCTCGCATGAACCGCATTGGCAGTTTCCCGCAGAGCAACGACGTCCGGTCCCGTCAGCGAAGGCCTGACGGCGGATTTGGCGCTGTCGCCCAACCTGAGGACATTCACCTCGTCGTAGAAATCGGGGTATCCCATGGAAAGCTTCACCAGAAAACGGTCGAGTTGCGCCTCGGGCAGCGGATAGGTGCCGAACTGCTCAATGGGGTTCTGCGTGGCCAGCACCATGAACGGCTCCTCAAGCCTGCGCGTCACGCCGTCCACGGTAACTTGGCGCTCCTCCATAGCCTCCAGAAGCGCCGACTGGGTCTTCGCGCTGGCGCGGTTGATCTCGTCGGCAAGCACCAGGTTGCTCATGACCGCTCCAGGACGAAACTCGAAGTCTTGGATGCGCTGGTTGAATATCGAGAAGCCCGAAACGTCGGAGGGCATGACATCGGGAGTGAACTGTATGCGCGAGAAGCCGCAGTCAATGGACTTCGCCAAGGTGGAGACAAGCGTGGTCTTGCCCGTACCGGGAAGGTCCTCCAAAAGCACGTGCCCGCGGGCGATAAGCGCCAGCACCACCAGTTCCACCGTTTCGTGCTTGCCCTGTATGACCGCATCCACGTTGGCGACGACCTCATCGATCGCCCCCTTGGCCACATCCACCTGGCCCTGACTTAGCATCTCGCCCATAGCTCAAAGCTCCTTTCAGCGGCTTTATTGCTGCCGCGTTTCCTCTGCCGCCGCTCCCTCTTCAGAAGGAGCTTTCCCGTCGGCGCCTTTCCCGGTTGCACCGCCCTTGGCCCCGTGCTTTTCGGCCCCGTCGGCGAGGGGGCCGCTCGCGGCCTCGCCGGCAGCACCGCCCTTGGCCCCGTGCTTTTCGGCCCCTTCCGGCTCAACCACCTCGAACGTGGGAGCGCAAAGCCGCATGACCCCGTTGTTAGGCGCGATGAACTCGACGATCCGCACGCCCACACCGTAGGCATCGCGCATATTCCGCTCCGTTATCACATCCTGGGCCCGTCCGAACTTCATGGGCCGCTCCTTCTGCAGGAGCACCACGTTCGATCCGCACATGAAGGCATGGTCGGGACTGTGGGTGGTCATGACGACGGCGAACCCCCGCTCGGCAAGCTCGCGGATCTTCCCGATCACCCGAACGGCATTGCCGTAATCAAGGGCGGCCGTGGGCTCGTCCAAAACGAGCATCTGCGGCTCCTGCGCCAGCGCGCGGGCAATCATGACCAGTTGCAGCTCGCCGCCGGAAATATCCGTATAGGGCTTGTTGCGCAAGTGGTAAATACCCATGTCGTTCAAGGCGTTGTCGGCTATCTCGTAGTCAGCCGCAGAAGGCTGGCTGACGCCGAGCTTCCTCGTGCGCCCGAGAAGCACCACCTCGCGCGCCGGATAGGGGAAAGGCGGCGTGTGGCCCTGGCTCACATAGGCCATGACCGCGGCCATCTTCTTGGGAGACCATTTGGCGATGTCCTGCCCGTCTATGAGCACGGCGCCGGCCTGACGGGGGATGATGCCCAGCGCGGTCTTGAACAGCGTCGACTTGCCGCAGCCGTTCGGACCCAATACGCAGCATATCTCGCCCGATGTCACCGTGAAGTTCACGAAACGCTGCACGGGCCTTCCGGGCTCCCAGCCACACGTTACGTCCCTTACCTCTAGTTTCATATCACGTGCGTCCTCTCTACAGCCTGAAGGAGCGGAAGAAGTACTTGAAGTTGCCGAGCTGGGTGCACGCTGCCCTCCAGAAGCGCAGGTAGTAGGCCGCGAACGGCACCACTTCGTCCTCGGTGGGCACATGGTTTCCGTACACGCAGGCGCAGTAGGTCGCCGTCAGACCGTCGAAGGCCACCTGCGTCTCCTCCGTCAGCATGTCCATCGAACGCTTGGAGGTCTCTGCATATTCGGCAAGCGTCATGCCCACGGGCACGGTGAACCCGATTCTCGAAAGCTTGCCGAGCAGGTCTAGGTACATCTCCTCCACCTGCTCGGCAGGCTCTTTCGAGAGCATGCGCTCGAGCCGTCTTGTACGCATGATGCGCCGGACGACGAAGAAGGCGATGACCGCGAGGACCAGGAGCACCCCCGCGACGATTGTCAAAACGATGAACGGGAACCGTTCCGAATAGGATATGACGTCGAATTCCTGCATGAGGGATTCCCGGTCGAACGAGTCGTGCGTACCGCCGCCCGACGCTTCGCTCAGCGCCTCTTGGCGTTGCTGCTGCTGAAGCATAGACATGGCGTCGATCTCGGTGGCAGAGGAAGGGTCCTCTTTCAGATCGTCCGTCGTATAGGGGAAGCCGCCCACGAGATTGTCCGTGGTCATATCGAAGTTGAATTCGGGATGCTCGTCCGCTGTGCCGCGCACCTCTTTTATGGGAAGGCGGCGGTAATCGGTTACGAGCTTCATGTCCATGACGCCCGGAGCCAAGGGGGCGATAACGAAGGACCACAAGAGCAGCGCTGCGCACCCCACGCCCAAGGCGGCGGAAGCCGACGCTGCGAAGTTGCCTTTGTGCGATGGCTCTCTCAGCACCTGCGCCTTGAGCGCCCCCATCTTGAAGTTCTTGTGCACGATGAGCGCCAACGCCGAAAGCGAG
>CAUVMU010000282.1:0-2816 GCA_963552775.1 uncultured Eggerthellaceae bacterium
GACGCCCCTGCACGTCACGCTCCTCGCATGAACGTCCATACCGACGAAAGTGCTAGACTTCGCCATCGAAGACCCCTTCCTCTATGCGGCTCTGGCAAGCCGGGTTGCGGTACCATGGCCATGCTAACCCGCGGCACGACCGGGTTCAACGCCCGCATACTCATCGAGAGACGCAGGGGCCTCTCGTTTACCTCGATGAGCATATTGTCAGGTCGCGGAATTTCGTTCCGCAACTTTGTACGTTAAATTCGAGGAGCGCCCGTCCGGGCCGGCGGCCATGGCGGATGGAGCCCAGCCGAGCCGGCGGCCATGGCGGGATGCAACCGCACTTGACCAAAGGAGGACCCGCATGCGAACACAACCTCAGGCGACCCCCGCTCATGTCGTCCATCCCATCGAGCCTCTGTTCGACAACGAATCTCACGTGCTCATCCTGGGATCGATGCCCTCCCCGACATCTCGCGACGCAGGTTTCTACTACGCGCATCCGCAGAACCGTTTTTGGCGCGTGCTCGCCCGCCTGTTCGAAGAGGAGCACCCCGCATCGCGCGCCGAGCGTGCCGCATTCGCCCTACGTCACGGAATTGCGCTATGGGACGTGCTCGCCTCCTGCGACATCGCGGGCGCAAGCGACGCAAGCATCCGCAATCCCGAACCGAACGATTTGGGGCTCATCCTCGACCGCGCACCCATCACCTGCGTATTCACAACCGGAGGCACCGCATCGCATCTCTACCAACGCTTCGACGCGCCCCTCTGGCCCGAATTGCCCCATATCGCCCTGCCCTCGACGAGCGCTGCGAACGCACGTGCATCGCTCGACGATCTGGTGGCCGCCTACGTCCCCGTACTCGAGGTGCTTCGCGAACGCCTCTGAGAAGGAAAGAGCGCTTGCGCAGGCGCACCGTACGGGAAGCGCACAGCTTTCTCATCCGCTCGCCGGCAATTTTGCCGACACCCGCCGCTTGCGAGAAGCGGGCGTCTAATCCAGCCGATACCCGCCGCCTGCGAGAAGCGCGCCTAATCCAGCCTAATCCATATAGTGGGCGAACTCGTGCTGCACGGCCTCGGAAGGCTCCTCCGTCAGCTTCGACACCACCACGATAGCGAGCGATGCCACGATGAACGCGGGCAGAAGTTCGTAGATTCCGAACACGCCGCCGAGAGGCTTGATAAAGTTATGCCAGATGAGGACAGTCACCGCGCCGCCCACCATGCCCGCAAGGGCGCCTTTGGCGTTCGCGCGTTTCCAGTACAGGCACGCAAGCGTAAGCGGGCCGAACGAGGCGCCAAGCCCCGCCCAGGCGTACGACACTACGGCGAAAATGGACGAGTTCTCGTCGTAAGCCACGAGCACGCCGAACAAAAAGACCGCGATGAGCGTGAACCGCGCCACGATGAGCACCTGCCGATCGGTCGCATCACGCTTGATAACGCCGCGAAAGATGTTCTCGGCCACCGACGAACCGGCGATGAGCAGATACGAGGAAGACGAGCTCATGGAAGCCGCGAAAATACCCGACACCACCACACCGCACACGAACGGCGGAAGCATCATCTGGGCCAGCACGATGAACACGTTCTCGGCGGCTGCCTGCGTGCCGAAATACGTGGGAATGATGACGCGCCCGACGAGGCCGATGCAAATGGCGCTTGCCATGGAAATGACGCACCAGGTCACGGCGATGATACGCGACTTCGTGACCTCTTCGGCATCGCAGATGGACATGAACCGCACGAGCACCTGGGGCATACCGAAATACCCCAGCCCCCAGGCCATGACGGACACCACGGTGAGCATGCCGTACTCGGCCGGCTCGCCGAACAAGGGCGCACCTCCCTCGACCACCTGAGTCCCGTTCGCATCGAGCACGGGTACCGCAATCTGCGAGCCGCTTAAAAACCCAGGAATGGCCTGCAGAAACGCGACGGTCTCGTTCACACCGCCCGCCCAGGCGACCGAGCCGACGAACACCGTCGCCAGCGCGAAGAACATGAGCATGCCCTGCACGAAGTCGGTGGCGACGACGGAGAGGTAACCGCCCACGAGCGTGTAGAGGAACACGATAATGGCACCGAGCACCATCATGGTCGAGTAATCGAGACCGAATAGCGTCGCAAACAACTTCCCGCAGGTCACGAAGCAGCTGCCCACGTACACGCTGAAGAACAGCATGATGATGACGGCGGCCACGGTCGAAACGATGTTGCGCGTATCGTGGAAACGCTTGCTGTAGAATTCGGGCAACGTGATGGAGTCGCCTGCGGCGACCGAGTACTTGCGCAGGCGTTTCGCCACGAACTTCCAGTTGAGGTACGTGCCGATGGACAAGCCCAGACCTGTCCACATGGCGTCCGACGCACCGGTGAAGTACGCCACGCCTGGCAGGCCCATGAGCAGCCAGCCGGACATATCGGACGCCTCGGCCGAGAGCGCCGTGAGCCACGGCCCTACCCCGCGCCCGCCGATGAAATACTCCGATGTCGACGAGTTCGAGCGCTTCGCGTACACGAACCCGATTGTAAGCACCACGATGAAGTATATGAGCATCGCAAACAGCACGAAGAAGTCGTTCTCAACCATAATCGTCCCAATTTCCCCTTCCAAGAACCAGTCGAGGGGGATTATACCGCGAACGAAGCGCTTTTCCATGGTAAAGCGCGTATGAAATTCTCCAGTCAGCAAACGGCCGCTTCGCCCGTGAGACGGCAGGCGGCCGGCGAACGGGCTGTGGGCACGAGCGGCGCAGCGGGCTGTGCCCGACAAGCGCTCGTGCTGCTGGCGGACGGCGGCGGGCTGTGCCCGACAAGCGCGG
>CAUVMU010000283.1:0-2816 GCA_963552775.1 uncultured Eggerthellaceae bacterium
TACGTGTGCGGCGCTGCAATACCCTCCATGCTCGAGCGAGGGTGGGGGCGTATCGTCAACATCGCCTCGGTGAACGCGTTTTTGGCGTCCAAGACCGTCCCGCGGCATCCCTACAACGCTTCGAAGGCAGGAGTATGCGGCTTGACCAGGGGGATATCCTCGACGTACGCCTCGGCAGGCATCACGGTGAACGCGCTGTGCCCAGGTCTTTTCGAGACCGAGATGACGCAGGGCTTCTTCTCCAACTCCTTCGCCCTGTCCACGTTCAATCGGCAGATTCCAGCGGGCAGGCCGGGGCGCCCCGATGAGATAGTCGGTCCTATTCTGTTCCTTGCAAGCGAGTCGGCGTCGTACGTAACGGGCCAGTGCATCGCCGTGGACGGCGGAATGGCAACGGGAAGCTTTATTTAGGAGCCTTTCATGATCAAACTGTTCTGCATCCCCGGAGGGGCGGCGTCTGCTACGGCCTATTTGCCTTGGGTGAAACTGCTCGACAAGGACGTCAAGCTGTGCTTGCTTGAAATTCCGGGCAGGGGCCTTCGGCGCAAAGAGGAGTCGCGCGCGCATATGGCCGAGGTCGCCGACGATCTGTTCTCGAACCTACAATCGCAGCTTAAGGATGGAGAGGACTACATGGTCCTCGGGTACTGCTTCGGTGCGGTGGCCGGTTACGAGCTGTACCGTCGCATTGCGGAGTCGGGCACGAAGCTGCCATCGCGCATGTTCTTCTGCGCGAGCGACCCGCCTGACGGAAACACGTACAAGACCTCTATCTTCACCGACCGAGCCCGCGAGGACGAGCTGAAGGAGACGCTTACGCGCTACTTCCATCCCTCCCTGTTCGAAGGCCCCGAAGACCTTGCGGCTTTCGCCGGGAAGTACACGCAGCTGTGCTACGAAAGCTACGAACGCGCTGGGCGGGTAGTCGCGGTTCGTCCCGAAGAGATATTCGCGGACTATGCAGGCAACGAGGAGCGCTACTTCGAAAAGTCGAAGGCGCTCGAGTTCGCCAACCATACGATGGACCTGCTCGATATCGATCAGAAAATCGTGCAGGAATACCAGAATTCTCCGCAGGACTACTTCCGCATCGAGGCGCCCGTGACCGTGTTCGCGGGAGACCGCGATACCATGACCACGCTCGAGGCAGTGAGCGGCTGGAGTCGAATGGCGGGCGGGGAATTCGATCTGCGCGTGATCGACGGAGGGCACCTTATCCTGATCGACGGATATCAGAACTGCATTCCGATCATCAACGACCTTGCCCGCGCTCGGGAAGCGAGCCGGGCATGAAGCTGATCTGCTTCCCCCATGCGGGCGGGATGTCGGGGTACTATGCCTTCCTCAAACGCGCCCCCCTTGCGGGAATCGATTCCGTCGACCTCGTCGAGTACCCCGGAAGGGGGTCGCGTGCGGCGCAGGAGGGCTATCGGGACTTCCAGGACTGCGTCGAGCGCGTGAGCGCTCGTTTGGCCGATGAGGGGCTCGAGGACGGATGCTATGTCCTGTTCGGCCACAGCATGGGAGCATTCGTGGCCTACGAGGTCGCTTGCCTTTTGCAGGAGCGTTACGGGCTGCGGCCGCTCCATGTGTTCGTCTCCGGTCAGAAGCCTCCGTGCCGCGTGGTGCCCGAACACTACGCCCAATGCGAGTCGGACGGGATCGACTTCCTTAAGCGCCTTGGAGGCGTTCCCGAGCTCATCCTGGAAGACGAGGGCATCGCGCGCTACTTCATCGGGCTGTGCGCGAAGGATTTGCGGATACTGCAGACGTACAGTCCCCGCCCGCCCGATCCCGCGAATCGCCCGCTTGTCGGCAGCGTTATCTGCGGGGACGACGATCTTGAGGTGTCGCTCGATGAATTGGAGGACTGGCGGGGCTACTTCGCGGTACCGCCGCAGGTAAAAGTGGTGCATGGAAACCATTTCTACCTGCGCGAACGGGAGGAAGAACTCGTCGCTTTCATGAACGAGCGTTTGCGCGCGAGCGCTGCGGCAGGGCTTCGCAGGGGAGCGTAGGGGTATTCGAACGGCGTTTTTCAAACGGAAAGAGGGTTCGATGGCACGAAGCGTTATTGCGGGTATGGGGATGTACCTTCCCGAACAGGTGCTTTCAAGTGAAGAAGTCGAGCGGCGCGCGGGATACGAGCGCTTCGGCCTCAAAACCGGGCTGGTGAAGATGCTCACGGGCTGTGCGAGCCGCCATTACGCGGCGGAGGGGGAGCATTGCTCCGACATAGCCGCTCGAGCGGGGCGAGAGGCGCTTGCGGATGCCGGCATCGTTCCTGCGGACATCGATGCCGTGCTCTTCTGCTCCATCACGCAGGATTTTGCCGAGCCGGCGACCGTGAACGTCGTCATGGACAAGCTCGATATCAGAAACGCCTACTCGTTCGACATCAAGAACGCCTGCAATGCGTTTCTGAGCGGCCTCGACGTGGCCGACAGCCTCATAAAATCCGACAAGGCCGAGCATGTCCTCGTGGTTTCGGGCGAGGCGCTTTCGCGCTGGACGAAGTTCGATTACGAGGACAAAGACGAGCTCTTGCAACGTGCGCCGGCTGCCCTGAGCATCGGCGACGGGGGCGGGGCGTTCGTGGTGAGCTGCAACGATGCCAAGGATGGGCGCGGCATCGTGGCCTCGCTGTTCCGCACCGTGCCGGAGGTTTGGAACAACAATGTTATCTGGGGCGGCGGGGTCGTCTACCCGAAGGCGGGCGACAAGCTCTACATCCCGGGGACCACGAAGGCCCTGATCGATATGCATCAGGATGTTTCACGAGCTTACATCCCGCCGGTGCTCGAGGAAAGCGGGTG
>CAUVMU010000284.1:0-2808 GCA_963552775.1 uncultured Eggerthellaceae bacterium
GATGACATTGCGGCTCTTCATGAAGTCCACGTGGTTCTCCACCAGATTGCGGATACCCACAGCAGAAATCATACCGTAGAGCACGAGCGACACGCCGCCGATCACGCAGGCGGGCATGACCTCGATAACGGCCGCGAACTTCGGGCAGAACGAGAACGCAACGGCAAACAGCGCCGCGATACGCACGACACGCGGGTCGAACACGCGGGTCAAAGCCAGCACGCCGGTGTTCTCGCCGTACGTCGTGTTCGCCGGAGCTCCGAACAGGGAGGCCAGAATCGTCGCGAGGCCGTCGCCGAGCAACGTGCGATGCAGGCCGGGCGAAGCGATGTAATTGCGGTTGCACGTCGAGCTGATGGCCGACATATCGCCGATATGCTCGATGATGGTAGCGAACGCGAGCGGCGTGATGGTGATGATGGCGGTCAGAGCCAACCCGCCATCGAAATCAGCTCCGAACAGGGAGAGCACCGTGCCCTCCCACGCGACGGGCAGGCCGATCCAAGCCGCTTCGGCAACCGGGGTGAAATCAACCTCGCCCGCGACTACGGCAGCCGCATACGCCACGATCACACCCATAAGAATGGGAATGATCTTGATCATACCCTTGCCCCAGATATTGCATACCACGATGGTCGCGATAGCGATAATCGCGATGAGCCAGTTCGTGGAGCAGTTGGCAATAGCCGAGCTCGCCAGAATCAAACCGATCGAGATGACGATGGGGCCGGTAACCACCGGAGGGAAGAAGCGCATGACGCGCGCGGCGCCGAACGCCTTGAACAGCGCCGAGAGCACCAGATAGAGCAGCCCCGCGCATGCGACGCCGAGACAGGCGTACGGCAGAAGTTCGGGCTCACCGTTAGGTGCGATAGCCGCATAGCCGGCGATGAACGCGAACGAGGACCCCAGGAATGCTGGAACGCGGCCCTTTGACACGAAATGGAACAGCAGCGTCCCCAAACCCGCCCACAGAAGCGTCGTGGAAACGGAGAGGCCCGTCAGAATGGGAACCAGAATCGTGGCCCCGAACATGGCGAACATGTGCTGCAAGCCGAAGACCGCCATCTTCGGCGCACCGAGCGTCCGTGCGTCGTACACGGCGTCGGGACTGTCGCTGGCCCCCATGGTCAAAATCGATTCGTCGCTTGCGCTCACGCTGCCGCCGCCTTCCTCTCGTTGCTTTTGGACAATGGCGTTGTACCCGTTCGAAAACCGAAGCCGCACCGCACGACCGTTGCACATTGTGCCATATTGCAGCCCCGTTCGGGCGGCGAATGGAGCGCTCGAAGGAACTTTACCCCGAATCCGAACAGACCGAACGGGCCGAACGGGAAACCGAGGCGCTTTGCAGACTCGACCCTCGAATCTGATGAGCCGAGCCTTCATCTGGCCTTCCTTCGTCTGGCCTTTCGGGCAAAAGCCCCGAGCTGCAGCCGAGCGAAGGCCCCAGGCTGCAGCTTGGATTCAGAAGAGCGAGCGAATGGAGCCTCGCCACATCCGGTCTCGAGGCTCCGTCACGCCAAAAGGCGCGCTACAGCGTTCCAGCCGCGCGCGCAGCCTCCACTTCGGCCAATGCCTCAGCGGGAGCGAACGCGCACGTGCCGTCGCCTCGTTTCAAAATCGCGATGGGGTCGCCCTGCTGCACTTCACCGTCGTTCAAGACTACGGCGAAGATGCCCTCGCGCGGGAAGATGCAATCGCCCGCCAGATAGTAGATGGCGCAACGCGTATGGCACACCTTGCCTATCTGGCTGATCTCGACGCGCAAGTCGTTGCCGATTTGCAGCTGGGTTCCCAGAGGAAGCGCGAGCAAATCGATGCCCTCGGTCGTGAAGTTCTCGCCGAAATCGCCCTCCTTCACGTCGAGCCCCATTCCCTGAGCACGCTCGATCGACTCCTGCCCCAGGAACGACACCTGACGATGCCAGTCGCCGGCATGGGCGTCCTTCTCGAAACCCCACTGCTCCCGCACGCGTTGACGCTGCGTACCAACAGGGGTTTTGCGCGTCCCTTTACGCTCGGAGATATTGATGGAACGCACGAATGCGCCACTCGATCCGTCTACCATAGCATCCTATCCTCTCTGTACCCCGCCACGTCCCGGCACATGCCGCCGTCGGCGTCGCAAAGCCGCTCGCCCTTCGTATTCCCCATCGTGAAGACGCAGGCGACGGACGAAAGCCCCCGGCCGAAACCGAAGCGCAACTGCGGGGCATCGTTATCTGCCTTTCAGATTAGTTTGCAGAGGCTATAGTAGGTTTCGATAGACCCTTGTCAACTTCTAGGATTTCTTCTCCTCGTTATTTCACGTTTTTCATCACGGTTCATCCCGATTCGTCACTCATTCGAAGGAGGGCGGCGTGCAATTCCCCCTCGATTTCATCTTGACAGCATGCAGCCGTCCTCTATACTATCAGCATAATTCATTTGAATAAGTGTTCATATGTTTAAGAGAGGAGTAAGCGTGACCGAAGCAACAACCGCTCTTCCCCCGCCCGCCAGCGGCGACGCACCCCCCCTCGTGAATCCGAGAGCGCAGAGCCCCGGCGGCGATCCGGTTCCCCTCGTGAATCCGGGTACGCAGAGCCTCGACCAGAGCGCCCGGGAGGTCGAGAGCGCGAACGCGCAGAGCCTCGGCCAGAACACCTGGGAAACCGAAGGCGCGAACGTGCATCATCTCGACCAGAGCGCCCGAGAGACCAGGAACGCGGGCGCGCATCACCCCGACCAGGGTGCCCGAAGCGTCGAGGGCATTCCCGACGAGGAGATGCTTTACGACCTCGCGGACCTGTTCAAGGTGTTCTC
>CAUVMU010000285.1:0-2806 GCA_963552775.1 uncultured Eggerthellaceae bacterium
CGCGAGCTGCATCCTGATGATGGTGATGACCGACGACAGCGCGTCGCGCAGGTTGTTCACAGCATCGAGCAGGATGGCTATGGAGTTCGAGGCGAGTCCGATAACGATTTTCGCGGCCGAAAGCGCCAGATTGCCGGCGATACCCACCGCGCTCGTCCGCACGATGACCTTCTGGCGCTCCTGGTCGGGGTTCGGGCCTTCGAGCGACGGGTGCTGGCCTTTGTAGTACGACATCGCGGTCGCCTCTATTCGGACGCGCGCACGTTCGCGAGCACCTTGCGCAGGAGCGACACGAGCTGCGCGCCCGCGGCGGAATCGATGTTCACGCAGCCGCTCATGCGCAGCGGCACGGATGCAGCGCGCCCCTTCAACGCTGCGGGCATTGTAGCGCGAAAACGAGCGTGAACACAGCAAGACCTGCGCCCCTGCGCTCCCGATCCCAACGAGAGAATGAAACAGCTCTGCATGTCATTCGATCCTGTGCCCCTGCGCTCCCGATCCCAACGAGCGCGCAGGGGCACAGCGTCTAAGGCCTCGCCGCCGAGACCGCAAGGTGAGGCGCAGGCGCCTTAGTTCCCGATGCCGTGATGGGGAACCATGGACGTGCGGTCTATGGCACGAAACTCGTAGCCCCGCTCCCGATAATGCTCGATGACGTGAGGAAGCGCCTCGACCGTCGTGTCCTTGGGGTCCGAATCGTGCATGAGCAGCACGATGTTGGTGAACCCCTCGCCCCCTTCGCAGGCGAAGCGCTCGATGTCTTCGGCGGAGTGGTCCGCCCCGTCCCCGCAGCTCACGTTCCAATCGTAGTACTGGTAGCCGCGCTTTTGCAGCTCGGCGGCGAGCGTGGTCATGATGCCCTTGCAGTAGCTGGCCGAAATCGTGTTGGACGACCCGCCCGGGAAGCGCACGAACGCCGGCACGTAGCCGATCTGCTCTTTGACGGTGCTCGCGATAGCGTCCAAGTCCTGGAAATAGGCATCGACCGAGGCGTAGACCTGGGCATAATCATGCGTGGACGTATGCAGCCCGATGGTGTGCCCCCTGTCGTACGCTACCTTGATCATATGCCCGTACGTGTCGGTCGCCTGATTGGTGACGAAAAACGTCGCACGAACGTGGTACTTGTCAAGGACGTCGAGCACGCGCTCGGTGTTGTGGGACGGCCCGTCATCGAAGGTCAAATAGACGATCTTCTCCCCGTTGGTCTCGAAGTTCCAGTCGGTGCGGCTCGGATCGACGGCGAAATCCTCATCGCGCTCGGCGAGGCGCGCCGCCTCTTCGGCAGACAAGGCTGGACCTTCGGCAGCATCCTCGCCGTTGGACCCGTCCCCATCCGCAGGAGGAACGAAGCCGGCGTCTCCTTGTCCGGGTTCGTTCGAAAACGCCTGCTCGATCCGCTGCTCGGTCGCATCGGGATTCGCAAGGGGCGCACGAGCGGCCATCGCATAGACGGCGCTGCCCACCAGCACGACCGCGGCGAGCACTGCCGTCGAAACGCCCAACCACACCAGCTGCCTGCGCGCACGCCGCTGTGCGGCAGCGGCCTGGTAGCGTCGCCCCGAAGCGGTGCGATAGCGGGAGGATACGGACTCCTCGTTTTGTCCATCCTGTACGGGCGTATGGGTGGGCGCTGCCGAGCGCCGTGAACGCGCGCGCTGGTCGCCGCGCGAACGATATTGCGGTTTTCGCTGGTCCATGGTGAAATCCTCGGATCGTGTACCGATAACGCCAACATAGCATATTCGGGAAGGCCTTGGAACGAAAACCGACATGCGAGTTAAGTTTTCGGGGAAGCCGATCCAAATAATCTGCTAGCGAAGGAAAAGGGCCCTTCGGTATGCTTGCGGGCGACCAAACCAAGGCAAGCGAGAGAAAGGCCCTTCGCCATGAATTCTACCACGCGCATGGAAGCCGTGTCCGCGCTTTGCGGCCACCTCATGCCCGAGCTGGCCGCGGCCGAGGACTTCCGGAAGTTCGAGAGCGCCGTCGCGTCCGAGGGGAAGTCCCTGCTCGCGGCGATGATGTCGGCCTGCCTCGAGCGCTTCGACGCGTCTTTGCGCGAATCGATGCCGCGCGGGCGGTCGGCCCACTGCCGCGCCGGGCGCAAGATGCTCACGCTCGTCGGCCCGGTCGAGTTCTCGCGCACCGTCTTCGTCGACGAGTTCGGCCGGCGCCGCGCGCTGCTCGACGAGCTGCTGTCGATACCGCCGCGCTCGAGGCTGTCGCCAGGGTCGTTTCTGTGGCTGGTCCGGCGCGCGGCCGAGGAGTCCTATCGAAAGACCGCCGCGGCGTTTCTCGCCGAGACGGGCTGCCGCGTGTCGCACGTGTGCGTGATGTCGTGCGTCCGCAGGGCCGCGGAGCTGCTGCGCAGGCGCGAGCCGCCGGCGGCGGGGCGGATAAGCCAGGAGACGCTGTTCTTGGAGGCGGACGGCCTGTGGGTGCACCTGCAGGCCGCCGGGCACAGGGATGAGGCGCTGCCGCGCTTCCTCTACGAGCAGGCGCGCAAGGCCGCCTCGTTCGAGCTGAAGACCGCGGCGCTCTATGCCGGCAAGAAGCGGGTCGCGCCCGGCCGCTACGAGCGGGGCGGCCTGCGCCTGACCTGCGCCGACAAGCCTCCGAAGGGTTTCTGGGAGGACGTCTGGGCGATGCTTTCCGCCGAGTACGACCCCGAAGACGTCGGCGTGCTGTGGGTGGGGGCCGACGGCGGGTCGTGGTGGGGCCCCGGCCCCCAACCCCCGCAGGGGCCCGCGGCGGGCGGGGGCAGGGGGGGGCGCGACCCCGTGCCCCTGATGCACAAGGTTTG
>CAUVMU010000286.1:0-2804 GCA_963552775.1 uncultured Eggerthellaceae bacterium
ATCGCCGGCGAGCAGATCACGAAGCTCATGACGCTCGGACTGACCGAGGAAGAAGCCGAACAGGAAATCCTCGACGACTTTTTGAGCTAGCGCGCACGCATCCGACTGTATGCCGCCCGCAAGCAAAAAGCCCCGGTCGACACTGTTTCGACCGGGGCTTTCTCCATGAAGGGAACCTGGTTCGGGCGCACCTACACGCGCAGGCGGTCTACGATGGCGAGGATGAAGTCGCGCGTGTTGAGCGTCACAGGGTTCTCCAGAGACGTAATGCGCGCAAGGTCGCCCGTCATCTGACCTCCCTCGATAGTCGCCACGGTGGCCGCCTCGAGACGGTTCGCGAAATCGACCAGGTCGGACAGGCCGTCGAGCTCGCCTCGCTTGCGCAGGGCACCGCTCCAGGCGAAGATGGTTGCCACCGAGTTCGTCGAGGTCTCCCGCCCTTCCAAATGCCTGTAGTAGTGGCGCTGGACCGTACCGTGCGCGGCCTCGTACTCGAAGGCGCCCTGCGGCGACACGAGCACGGACGTCATCATGGCGAGCGACCCGAACGCCGAGGACACCATATCGCTCATCACGTCACCATCGTAGTTCTTGCACGCCCAGATAAAGCCGCCTTCCGCTTTCATCACGCGGGCCACAGCGTCGTCGATGAGCGTGTAGAAGTACTCGATGCCCGCCGCCTCGAAGCGCTCCGCATACTCGGCGTCGTACAGATCCTGGAATATATCCTTGAAACGGTGGTCGTACGTTTTCGAAATCGTGTCCTTCGTTGCGAACCACACGTCCTGCTTCGTCTCAAGTGCATAGTCGAAGCAGCAGTGCGCGAAGCTCTCGATGGAGGCATCGAGGTTGTGCACGCCCTGAGCCACACCCGGACCAGCGAACTCGTGCACGAGCTCACGCAGCTCGGTGCCGTCGGCACCCGTGTAGACGAGCTCTACCGTGCCGGGGCCGGGAACGCGCAGTTCGGCGTTCTTGTACACATCTCCGTACGCATGACGGGCCAGCGTGATAGGGGCCGTCCAGTTGCGCACGCACGGCTCGATGCCGCGCACGACGATGGGCGCACGGAAGACCGTGCCGTCGAGCAAGGCGCGAATCGTGCCGTTGGGGCTCTTCCACATCCGCTTGAGCCCGTATTCCTCGACGCGCGCAGCGTTCGGGGTGATGGTGGCGCACTTCACGGCAACGCCTAGACGCTTGGTCGCCTCGGCCGACTCGAGCGTGACCGCGTCGTCGGTACGGTCGCGGTTCTCAAGGCCCAGGTCGTAGTACTCCGACTTCAAGTCGACGAACGGGAAGATGAGCTCGTCTTTTATCATCTGCCAGATAATGCGGGTCATCTCGTCGCCGTCCATCTCCACGAGCGGCGTGGTCATTGCGATCTTCGTCACGCGAGCCTCCTTCGCGCCTCGCCCGCACCTGCGGGCCTCGTCCAACCGCTCTATTGTACTCGCCTGCCGCACAGGGGAGGCGCAGCGGGCGATTCAATCGGTGATTTTCCGCGAGAAAGGCAGGACAGAGGACATGCGGCAAACGCGCAGGAGCGCTAAGCGGTCGCAGCGCCCTGTCCAGTGCCGGCAGCAGGCGAAGCCGTCGCATCTGAAGACGTGGCCGCAGCAGGCGAAGCCGTCGCATCTGAAGACGTGGTCGCAGCAGAAGAAGCCGCACCGATTCCCGTCGTCGCAGCAGGCGAAGTCGCGGTCGCCGTTTCCTGGGACGCTGCAGCCTTCAACACCGTCAACGCGTCGAAATCGAGTGCCGAGCCGAGCCATTTCGCCTCGATGATGTCGATAACGCCACCGTCGCGCAGCGCCTTGACCGCTTCCGAAACAGCGGCCTGCAGTTCGGTGTTCGAAGATGCCACGCCCACGCAGTACCCGCTCGGATCCTGCAGAAGGGCGATCATTTTCGCATCGTAGGACCCGGTATGGGCCACGTAGGTGCCGATGACGGCATCGGAGGCGACGTAATCGGCGCTGCCCGACTTCAAGGCGGCGAAGGCGGACTTCAAATCGTTTTGGGCCACGAGCGCTTCGTCGCCGAACAGGTTCGTGACGCGCCACGCGCTTTTAGAGGAAACCTGAGCGGCGATCGAGGGCGTTGCAGCGCCCGCCGAAACAGACGGAACGGTCGCACCCGCCGAGGAGCCGAAGAGCGCCACGCCCGTGTTCAGATAGGCCTCGGACTTCCAGAACGACGTATCGGTTCCCGATTCCTCGATGCCGCACACGATATCGACCGTCCCGGCGGACAGGGCGGCCTCGGGGCTCGTTCCCACGTCGACGATCTGCACCTTCACGCCGAACTGGTCGGCTATAGCCGCGGCAACATCGACGTCGATGCCCACGATCTGCGACGACGACGAGGTCTGCCCCGCCAGAGGGGCGGCGTCCGCATTCACTCCGACGCGCAGCGTACCGCTCTGCTTGAGCGCCGAAGCCGCAGCCGTCGGGGTTTTATCGGCAGGTTCGTATTTCTGCGACACGCAACCCGTCAGGGCGAGACCCATGCAGGCCGCCGCCAGGCAACCGAGCACGAGCACCTTCCAACGCTTCATATCCGAAACCCTCCGTTCCTCGCCCCGCAGCAAGCCCTGCCGCTGCAGACCGGTTCTCTCCGTACGCCTCTCTCGACTGACCTAGTTTTCGACCCCACACCCGCGCATTGGGGCAAAGCTTTCACCGTAACCCTCTCGCCCGCTGCAACACCACGCCGCAGAAAATAGACGGACGATGCGACTTACTCCTAGAACGCGCCGTGCTCGCCGACACCGCGTGCAGCGAGCTGCGGCGGCATCGGTT
>CAUVMU010000287.1:0-2801 GCA_963552775.1 uncultured Eggerthellaceae bacterium
CCCTTGCCGAACCTATACACAATCCCGATTTTTGGCCACGACCTATACACAATCCCGGTTTCTGTCCATGATATTTATATCATGGACAAATGAACGGTCGATTCGACCTGAGCGCGCTTCCCCGCTCCCTGTCGGCGATACCGTCGCGGCAGCGATGATATCGTACGGACATTTTTACCAGGTGAACAGCGAGTACGATCCCGCGACCATCGCGGCGGCGTAGAAAGCCCCGAGCACGACGTTGACCGTGAGCACCTGCGACATAGCCTGTACGCGCCGGTCGGGCGTAAGCGGGTTGCGCACGAGTGCGCCGACGAACGGCTGCAAAGCCAAAAGCATGAACGGGAGCAGGGCGGCGCCGGGCGTGAAGAACGCGATGACGATGCCCGTCGCACCCGCCACGGCAAGGAAGAGCAGCGCTCGGTACAGCCGCCGCGCCTGAGCGCGGCCGAGGATGAGCGGTAGCGTCTTGCGCGCCGCATCCGTGTCGCGTTCGATATCGCACGTGTTGTTCGTAAGCATGATAAGCCCCACGGTGATGACGGTGGGAATCGCGCAGACCATCGCCCGAGCGTCGATGGTCCCGGTCAAGGCCTGATAAACGGCTATAGGGACGATGCCGCCCATAACGATGCCGCTCGCGGCTTCGCCGAGAGGGAGATAGGATAGGGGAGTCTTCCCGGCGGAATAGAGCACGACGAACGCCGCACCGATGATTCCCAAGGCGAGCGGCACGAAACCAGCATGCCATACGACGTACAACCCGAGAACAAAAGCGCAGACGACGAACCCTACGGCCAGATGCAAGGCCGATTTGGGGTCCACGTCGTTGTAGACGAGCACGGCGTCGGAGGCTTCCACGTTGTGTTCGGGCGCGTCGGTTCCCTTGACGAAGTCGTAGTAGTCGTTGAAGGTGTTCGCCGCCGACTGGAACAGCACGACGATCGCGAGCAGAACGACGGCCATGACGGCGGACAGGCTCGCTTCCGGGTGCGCGGCGGCAGCAAGCGCTACAAGCGTGGGCATGATGGCTGCAGGCCACGTATGGGGAGCCGCCAGTTCAAGGGCCATTTTGGGGGTAAGGCGCGCGCGATGGGGCGCATTCGTTCTCCGTGCGGGGCGCATAAACCGTTCTTTCGGGAGGTGATGTGCGGACCGTTTCATTGTAACGCAAGGGGAACGGCGGGCTGTGTTTTTTCCGAGCGAAGCGCCCGCTCGCCTTCGCCTTCTTGCACAGGCCCCGCCGATTCGCCGATAATCGAGGTTCGCAACGGGTCGGCGGACGGACCTCTTGCATTGGCACCGCACGTCCGCGAGATACGGAGGAAGTCCTATGGAAGAAGAGAACAAGCTCGGAAAAAAAGTCGCGACCCTGCGCGAGGCGCATCACCTGACACAGCAGGACCTTGCCGACCGCTGCTCATGCGACCTCGAAACCATTGTCGGCCTTGAAGCCGGCGCTCTTCCTGCATCCCTTGCTCCGCTCATCAAGATCACTCGTGCGCTCGGCGTTCGCCTCGGCACGCTCATGGACGACGACGAGAACCTAGGCCCCGCCTATATCGATAGCGAGCGCATGGAGGAGGTCACGCGCCTCAAATCGCTCCAGACCGCAAGCGATGCGGGCGACCTGTCCTACTTCAGCCTTGCGGCCGGACGACCGTCGCGCCATATGGACCCTTTCATCATCACCGTCGAGCCCTCGGGGGAGACCGACCACGTGCTCGCCGCGCACGAAGGGGAGGAGTGGCTCTACGGCATGGAGGGCTGCATCGAGATCCAGTACGGCCGCGACCTGTACGTTCTCAAGCCGGGTGAAAGCATCTATTACGACTCGATCGTGCCCCATCAGGTGCGCGCCCACGACGGGCAGAAGGCGAAGTTTTTGGCCGTCGTGTACACACCCGTTTAACCTCGTCCGACATTACGCACGGACAGTGAGAAGGACAGCGAGAACCATGGTTTTTGAACAGAACGCGGAGGAGAGCCCCGAGCAGGATAAAGAACAGCTCGCGGGGTCGCCTGACTACCCGCTCCATTCCGAGCTGACGATCGGTGCGTACTTTCGCAACCAGGTAGCCGTCGACCCCGATCACGAATTCGTGATCTATCCGGACCGCGCGTTGCGCTGGACGTACCGCGAATTTGACGAGCGTACGGACAACCTGGCGCGCGGTCTGCTGGCAATCGGTCTGAAACCGGGAGACCATCTGGGCGTTTGGGCGCGCAATATTCCCGATTGGCTCACGTTCATGTACGCGACCGCCAAGGTGGGCATCGTCATGGTGACCGTCAACCCGGTGTACAAGAGCCACGAACTCGACTACGTGCTCAAACAGTCCGACATGAAGGCGCTCTGCGTCATCGACGCCTACCGCGATGTCGACTATCTGAAGATCATCCGCGACCTTGTTCCCGAATCGCTCGAAGCGGAGCGCGGGCACCTGAAATCGGGAAACTACCCCTTCCTCGAGCATCTTATCTACATGGGGCCCGAGAAGCACCGCGGCTTCTACAGCGTACCCGAACTGGTGCTGCTCGGCAGTCACATGCCCGAGGACTCCATCGCGCAGGCGCAGGAGCGCTTCGACAACAACGACGTGGTCATGATGCAGTACACAAGCGGAACGACCGGATTTCCCAAAGGCGTCATGCTCACGCACCGCAATATCCTGAACAACGGCTTCTACATCGGGGAAGGGCAGCGTCTCGGCGCCGAGGACCGCGTGACGCTTCCCGTGCCGTTCTTCCACTGCTTCGGCTGCGTGCTCGGTGTCATGGCGTGTCTCACGCATCGTTCG
>CAUVMU010000288.1:0-2783 GCA_963552775.1 uncultured Eggerthellaceae bacterium
TGACCAAACCTTGCGCAGTGGCAAGACCGGAGGTGCGCTGTGTCTGCAGGAAATTACGGACGCCTCAGTATTCGCGAATAACCGATGCTTCCGTAGTTTCGATCGTCTCCCCATACGACTTTCGCAACTTGCTGCTAGACCGGCAGAACCGGAAGAAACGACTGCGCGTTACCTCCTCTCGCGATTCTCTTATCGTCGGCGTGATTCCTTGCAAAAGAAAGCCGAACCGGTTGTTGCCTTTGCAAGGGGCACGGTTGCAGCATACGCAAGCGAGGGTTGAGCGTCATCGTATCGCGGGTACGCTTTGGCGCGCGAGCATCGACCCCCCAGGTTGATTTCCGTGAACGGTAAATTGTAAAATACCAGTTCAAATAATGAATCTGGCAGAAAGCGAACGAGAGTTGGGCTTTGCGGTCGTCTGCTACCGGGCCGTTTCGGTTTCGTGGCCGCCGCTTTTTGCCAAAAGGCGGAAGGGGGCCACGTGCGAGCAGGGTGACTCGCTGAGTCGCCCGCGACACGGCCGTGTACAGGCGTCTTTTGAGCAGGTCGGGGTCCTCCATAACTGCAGCGGCACGCTGGTCTTTCCGCTGCCGGCTATTCCAATCTACGATGAAGCGGTGGCAGGCTTCGTCGGCGATTTCAGCGCCGAGGGGCCCAGGAGAGCGGACGAGCCGTCCACGCGACGAGCCGTCCACGCGACATAACGTACCGTCTGCGCGCGCTTTTCAACGGGAGGGTTTCATGCGGGTCGTGCCGCGCCGCGTGGGAGTAGGCTGTCCCCATGCGTTAGGAAAACGCCTTGAGCGGATGGCCCTCCTCGAAGGCCCAGGGAGGCTGTCCCCATGCGTTAGGAAGCGTGAGAAAGGAAGCAACATGGATATCAAGAACGTCGTGGTCGCCGGTGCCGGTGTGCTCGGCAGCCAGATTGCGTTCCAGAGCGCCTACAAGGGATTCAAGGTGACAGTCTGGGTGCGCAGCGAGGGGTCGCTCGAGCGGGCGCGTCCTAAGTTCGACCGTCTTCAGGATATATATTCGGCCACACTCGAAGCCATGAAGGACGACCCTGCAGCCTATTGCCCGGGTCTTGCCGACGAGCGCGGCCTTGACGCCGCGCGTCTCGACGAGCTGAAGGAGCGGGCTCGCCAAGCAGGGGAGTCCGTGCGCTTCACGACGAGCCTCGAGGAGGCAGCCCGCGATGCCGACCTGGTCATCGAGGCCATCGCCGAGAATCCGGCCGAGAAGACCGCATTCTACACCGAGCTCGCGGGATACCTGCCCGCAGAGGCCATCGTGGTCACGAACTCCTCGACGCTGCTTCCGAGCGCCTTCGCCGATGCGACGGGGCGCCCTGAGAAGTACCTGGCCCTGCATTTCGCGAATGAGATCTGGAAGCACAATACGGCCGAGGTCATGGGGCACGACCGTACCGATCCTGCAATCTACGATGCGGTCGTCGCATTCGCCGAGGACATCGCCATGGTGCCGCTCAAGCTGAAGAAGGAGCAGCCGGGCTACATCCTGAACAGCATGCTCGTGCCGTTCCTGAACGCCGCGCAAACGCTTCTGGCCAAGGGCGTCGCCGATCCCGAGACCATCGACAAGACGTGGATGCTCGGAACCGGCGCTCCTGCAGGCCCCTTCCGCATCCTCGATGTGGTGGGTCTGACGACGGCGTACAACATCGTGGTCATGAACCCGCAGGCCGCCGACCCCGAGAGCGTTCCCGGCAAGATTGCGGCCATTCTGAAGGAGTACATCGACGCGGGCAAGACAGGCGTGAACGCGGGCGAGGGCTTCTACCGCTACAAGTAGGACCTTTGCCTGTTCATCGGGATGAAGCGCGCACGGCGGCAACGTCGCGCGCGCTTTTTGCGACATACGGCTGTCAGTCGGTGATGGGGCAGCATGGCTAACGATGCTTCGAGCTGGGCAGCGCTAGGAGCTGTCCGCGCTTCCCGGGTTCGGATAGGGCAATCAAGCGCCCTTGTCTCAGCATTCCGGAAACGGCCTCGCTCAGCTTCTTGGTTATTCCCTTGTAGCCCATTGCTTGAGCGAGTTCTGTCAGGGTAAGCGGGGATTTTGTTAGCTTGGCTATCACGTTGGCTTCGTAGGATCGCGTTTTTTCCGCTCTTCCTCCTTCGATGAAGGCTGGATGAGCGGGTATCGTTACGGAAAGGAAGCTGCGCTCCTCGTGCATTGTTCCATCTGTTTCCTCATCTATGAAGGAATGGATCAGCGGCTTTCCCTAGCTGCGATACGCGACGAAGTCGAACGTGACGTCGAACGCGCTTCCGGGGTCGTACATGCCCGACGAGTCGTTCGTGTCGATGAGCCGCTGGCTGACGGTGCCTTTCATGGTGCCGTCAGCGCTGATGGACGCATCGACGGTGACGAGCACCGTGCATGTCACGACCGCTCCCCCGCCGACCTGGTTGCTGTACGTGCCCACGCACTCGGCCGATCCCGAAGCGGTGCAGGAGCTGCCGCTTTCCGACAGGGATATGTCGTGCACCTCGACCGGCAGCGAAACGCTCAGGTATCCGCTCGAGTCGCCGCCCTCGAAGTAGTAGCCGAGGTCCATGGAGTAATCGGCGTAGACGGCGGCCGAGATAGACGCGTCGTAGGTGCCGATGGAGACTCCCGGGTAGGGCGACGTGTCGGGCACGTCGGCGAGGCAGTAGTACATCCCGCTCACGGCGCTTGAGCCGGTCGGCTCGGGTGCGGGCGCCGGCGGGCTCTGGCCGCCGTTTTGGGGGGCGCCCCCGGCGCTTCGCTCCGACGGT
>CAUVMU010000289.1:0-2781 GCA_963552775.1 uncultured Eggerthellaceae bacterium
GCCCCGCTGCAATCCCGCATTTCCGTTATTTAATAGATTTAGTCTTATATTTGCATGAAGCCACTATATGATAAGATCAATCTGATACCGCAGCTGAGCAAGAGGATCGATGGATAACAAAGTTGCGGGCATCGTCGAGCGCGCGTTCGCCTAGGGGGGGGCGACCTGTACGGCCTCTATATCATGACCATGAACTCGTATGACGAGAACTACTTCGTGAAGGTCGTCAAAGCGGTTCAGGCCGCCATCCCCGACAACGTCGTGCTGTTCTCAAACATCGGGGGCACCGACGTCGCCTACTTCAAGCGCCTGAAAGAGGCGGATTCGATAACGCCTACCACGTTATCCGCCTCGGCGAGGGCGAGTTCGCCCCCATCACCCCCGAGCGTCGTCAGAAGACCATCGATGCCGCCGTCGAAGCGAACCTGCGCATCCAGGATTGCCTCGAGCCCATCGGAGCCGAGCACACCGCTGAGGAACTGGCGGACCATCTGTTCAAAACTATCGAGAAGGGCTGCAAGGACTCCGGCGTCATGAAGCGCATCGCCGTTCCGGGCACTCCCTTCGCCGATCCGAACGGGCAGATAATCGACCTGCGCCTCGGCCTGATCACCGCCGTGAACGCCCTGGCCATGATAGCCGTAAGCGACTACCCCTGGATAGCCATTCACGGGGCGAATTCCATCGGCCTCGTTTCGGGAGGCAACTCCATCTGCGCAGAAACCGGTATCAACCCGCGCGACACCGCTGCCGACACGGCGAGCGGGCGCGGCCTCGACGTGCCCGCCGTACGCTCCATGTTCTACGAAGCCGGCTTCAAGCACCTCGTACGCGGGGACGGGAGCATGGTCGATCTCACACCCGACTACATGGCTGCACGCAGATAGGGCACTCGGCGGGCTTCGTCTCTGAAGCCCCGCAAAACCCCTCGCCGCCATCCAGGGTTGAAGGCGCCGGCGGCAAGGACTCGCCGGCACATCAAAGATCGAGCGGATTCGACCGGGCTTTCCGTATGCTCAAGTGTTCCCAGAAAGCATCCGTCATACCCGGCTCATCCAAGCTGAACACCGTAACCGGGGCGTTCAGCTTGGCCACGATCACTCCGGCATCCTTATGGCCGAGAATTGCGACAGGCCCCTCGTCGGCAGATCCCATGCGAACGGTATAGTTCTCGTAGCGCACCGCGAGATCGCGGGCACAAGCAAGGTGGCTGCGGTACTCCTCGGCGGTATAGCGCAGCCCTTCGACGCTGAACGCCTCGCCGAGGGGGACGGGCACCCCCGCTTCGATGGCTTCCTCTGTTTGCGGGCCGACAATCTCGATGAACGACTGCTGCAGGGCTCCCACCATACCCGAGCAGCGCTCCCAGAGCGCAAAGAGCGCTGCCGAGCCGCTGCGCTGCGCAAGCGAGCGGGCCACGCTTTCCGGCATGGTCATGAACGACGGCGCAGGGCTCAAAAGGATGCTTTCGGCATCAATCATACCGAGGGAAAGCGCCTCATCCCAGAAACGGTCGATGTTCGTCGCGTTGAAAATTCTCATGAGCGGATGGCAGCAGGCCAGATAACGATTGTACTCGACCGTTAGCGCCCGTATGGCCTCCTGGTCCTCAAGGTAGATGTTCAACATGCCGCTCGAATCGCGGTTCACGGAGTTCGCGATGACGGCTCCCGAAAACGGGGCGATGAACATCGTCCGCTGGAACAGGCCGTCCCGAAGACCAGGATAGTACAGCGGCTCTATCGCTCCAGTTAGATAGATGGGCACCCACTTCGCAACCGCTTCCATCATCTCGTCGATATGCCGGGAAACCGTATGGACGATCTTTATGCGGTTCCCCGCCATCAGCACGTCCCGCAGCAGGTCGGCCCACTGCCGAGCGAAGGCAGGATCGGCGAACAACCAGCTCATCTCTTCGTCCGAAAAAAGTAGAAGGGTCTGCGGCGTGCGATGCGCGCGTACGGTCGAAAGGAAGCGAACGACAGCGGCGCGTTTACCGTCGATACCGTAGTATAGGTTGCGCTTCTCGCAGGCAGGCGGGGCGAACGAGCGAGGGGACGCTTGCTTGGAAGTCCCCTTCCCCAAACTCAAACGCGCCGACGCGAGCTCGCGCAGAAAGATGCTTACGCCCGAAGCGCCGGACGAGGGTTCCTCCCCCAGCAGCCACGCGCACAGAACTGCCGCGAGACGGCGCTCATCATCGAGCCAGGCAATGTCGAGCTCGAGCGCCTCGCGCAGGGCCTCGCGCTGATGGGGGTGCTTGATCTGGCGTGCGAGATAGCAGGACATGGGAAGTACATAGGTTTGGTTTTCGGGCAGCTTGCGGCTCCCGCGTCGCAGACGGCTGATATACGATGCGTCGAGCGAAACCGCGAGCGCCAACGAGTTGTTCTGCACGTCGGCCAGCTGCATCAGAAAATCAAGTCGTTCCGAAAACATGTACGCCCCCTTAAAACAAGAATTGCGCCCTTCCTCGCTTTCCATGAATACGTGCAATGTACCATATTTACGGGGAAACGGCTGCTCATCGGATATTTCCGACGATTTACCGGATGAAAGGAAGCAGCGGGACGGGCTAGCCAAGGTCGGCCAACGGGCGCTGCGGGCGGGCGGACGAGGATTGAGCGGCGGTGAGGCGGAGTCGGCGGGCGGGGCGGAGTCGTCGGGGATGCCGGGCGGCGGCGGGCGGGGCGAAGATCGGGCGACAGACGGAATGGGCGGGATAACGAGAAAGGACAGCTCACAAGTCGCCTGACAGGGACGGCGACGGGCGGTGGCCGC
>CAUVMU010000290.1:0-2775 GCA_963552775.1 uncultured Eggerthellaceae bacterium
GGATTGCGGCATCTAGACTGAAGACCCATCGATAGGAAACAATCTGCAGATCCGTTTTCGACAAACCGCCCTGATCACAGGGTCTGTAAGCGTTTGACCTCGAAAGGACTGGATTATGGACCGTTGTCAACGTAGTGCGACCGACCTCACGCGCCGCCAGGCGCTGCAAGCCGGAGGCGCCCTCGCCTTCGGAGCGCTCGCAGCAGGCATGCTCGGCGGCTGCGCGAGCGCAAGCGCCTCCTCGACGGAGCGCGCCTGGGACAAGGAAGCCGATGTCGTCGTCATCGGCGCGGGAACCGGCCTGTACACCGCACTGCGCACCCAGAAGGCCGGCCTTAAGACCATCGTGCTCGAAAAGGCCGAGCAGGCGGGCGGCTCGACCATCTACTCGTCGTCGGTCGTCTGGGCGCCTGCGAACGATCTCATGAAGCAGGCCGGCGACGCGGATTCCCGCGAGGACGCACTCGCCTACATCGAGGCGGGCTCGGGCGAGACCTACCTGCCCGAGCATGCTGCGGCCTTCGTCGACACCGTGAACACGGCCATCTCGAACATCGCCGACATGACCGATATCGAGTGGACGTACTGGAAGCCGGGCATCGACTACCGCTCCGATCTGCCCGGCGGCAAGCGCATCGGGCGCTCGCTGTGCCCCCAGGTCGCCGAGGGGCAGAAAATCGCAGGAGTTCTGGGATCGGCGCTGGTCGACGCGGCGAAAGCGGCGGGCGTCGATATCCTTTTAAAGACGCCCGCCGTCGAGCTGGTGACCCGCACCGACGACACCGGGGCCATCGAGGTGCTCGGTGTCGTCGCCCTCGAGAAGGGCAAGCGGGTCTCCATCAAGGCGAGCCGCGCCGTAGTCCTCTCGTCGGGAAGCTTCGACTGGAACCAGGACATGATGAAAAACTACCTGCGCGTTCCGGCAATCTACAGCTGGGGTGTACCCACCGGTACCGGCGACGGGCAGAGAATCGGCATGAAGGCGGGCTGCGACATGCGCTTCATGAACGAGGCCTGGCTCTCCCCCGGATACCGCGCGGAGTACGAGGAGGCGTTCGCCATGGAATCGAGCAAGCTCTCGACCGCCATCAGGGACGACTGCAAGCGCGGGCTCATCTACGTCAACAAGCACGGCAAGCGCTTCACCAACGAATGCGCCAACTACGACTCGGTCGGCCGCTCGTTCTGCGCGCTGGAAAACGGCCCCGAACCGCGCGGATGGCGTAACCTGCCGGCCTTTGCCATCGCCGGCGCAGACGCCGTCGCGAAGTACGGCCTGAACGGCGGCGAACCCGGCAAGCCCGGCCCATCCTTCAAGCAGTACGCAACGCTCGAGGAGCTCGCTGCCGGCTGCGGCATCGACGCCGAGGGCCTTCTCGCCGAAGTGGCGCGCTACAACGAGAATGCCGAGGCGGGACTCGACCCCGACTTCGGGCGCGGGCAGGACTACTACGGCCAGCATTACGCCGGCGGGGATGCCGACTACGAGGGCGCCGCGCGCACGCTTGCCCCCTTGGGAGAGGGCCCGTACTGGGCCGCCGAAGTCGTGCCCGTCGTTCTCGGCACCATGGGCGGCGTGAAGACCAACGCAGATTCCCAAGCACTCGACGTGGATGGCAACGGGATAGCCCGCCTCTACGCTCACGGCAACTGCGCAGGTCACGGATGCGGTGGGGCCTTCTACTCCGGAGGAGGCGGGACGCTTGGGCCCTCGCTCGCCTTCGGTGAGATCGCGGCGACGCGCATCGAGGCCCTTGAATCGTGGAAGTAACCTGATACCCTGAAAACACAAGCGAGCACCCTGGCAAGGCGGGCCGGGGTGCCGCAAGCGCGCTCGGCGAGGCGGATCGGGGTGCCGCAAGCGCGCTCGGCGAGGCGAATCGGGGCGCTCCGGCGAGCCGGGCCGAAAGGATGCCGAAAGCGCGCTCGGCAGACCAAGCCGGGGCGCTCGCCGAGCCGGGGCGGGGCGCGCGGACGAACCGGGTCGAAAGCCCCGCTGAAGAAGGAGCTCAGCACATGGACGACGGCCTGCTGGCCAGCATCGAATTTCGCGAACTTGTCAGACGCGCCGACCGCGGCGTCGTGCTGAAGCGCGAGCTGGACAGCGCGTGCATCCCCGCAGGAAGATCGGTCGACGAAATATGGGACGCCCTGACGGACCTGCGGAAGAGCTTCGCCTACTACGGTCCCATCCTGGAATACCTCCCCGAGGGGATCGGCCGCAACTGGCATACCGTCCCCGCCAGCCTGCGCGCCTCGCTGCAGGAGCTGTCCAAGCGCACGCAGAAGGGCTCGCAGCTCGACACGATAGCCGCCGAGCGCAAAGGCGCGCGCTTCATGACCCAGTTCTACATCGAGGAAGCCATCGCGAACCTCAGCCACGACGGGTTCGATACCGACTACGAGAGCGTGCGAGCCGTCATCACGGGAGAACGCCCCTGCATCGACGACGCGGAGCGCATCGCGCTGAACTTCCACGGCATCATGAGAAGCCTCGACCGCTACGAGGAGCTTCCCTTCGATGCGGGGACCATTCTCGATTTCTACGACGAGCTGACCTGCGAGATTCCTCCTGATCGTCTCGATGCCGCCGTCGCGCGCACTGTGCTCGCCCCGCACGCCTCCCCGCTCGAGCCAAAGCGGATGCGCGAGCAGGCGATGTCCATCGTGGTCGCGACGGGCAACGACCTCATGCTCGAGCCCACCCAAGATCCCATCATGGTCTCCATGCTCGTCAACTGCCACTTCTGGCGCTTCGCCCCCATGCGGTCGTGC
>CAUVMU010000291.1:0-2739 GCA_963552775.1 uncultured Eggerthellaceae bacterium
ATGCCGGCCATCTGCAGGTCGGTGTAGCCGTGCATGCCGGGCATGCTGGAAGCTCCCGGATTGAAGCCCCAGAGAATGACGACCTTGCTCGAGCCCAGGTCGGTCTCGAACGGGCTCCAGCCCGAGATGGCCGTCTCGACCATGAACGTGGGAATCCAGCACAGAAGCGCGTTGTGGAAGCTGTTCGGAGATCCGAACATGTTCATGAAGCGGCGGCGCGACCAGTCCTCGGTGCGCAGCGTTCCGCCGGCCGTGGCGACGGCCTCGGCGCCGCTTTCGGCCTTGATCTGGTTCAGGCGCTCGGCAATCTCGCCGATAGCCTGGTCCCAGGAAATCTTCTCCCACTTGTTCTCGCCCTTCTCGCCCGCGCGCTTGAGCGCATGGTTGATGCGGGCCGGATGCTTCAGGTGCTCCAGCGCGATATTGCCGCGGCAGCACAGACCGCCCGTGTTCGTGGGATAGTCCGGATCGCCCTCGATCTTGAGGACCTCGCCGTCCTTGACGTAAGCGAGAACGCCGCAATTCTGGTGACAGAAATAGCAGCAGGACTTCTTCACTTCGACGCCGGGAGCGTGGATACCGATGTCCGCCATCTACCTTCCCCTCTTTCGTCCAACCTCAACTCGTTGGGCGCCGTCGCTAAACGACCCCCGGCGCAGAATCCCGGCCACACCCCCGGCCGGACCTCTCCGCATGATACGAAACCCTAGTGTAGGCATCTCCTCTGATTGCGACATCATGCCAGAGGTACGAAAGCCGCTTGCGGCATCATGCCGCAAGTACCCTTTTCAACCTGAACGCATCGATGCCTCTCGAAGCGAGACCCCCCTCGACTTCATCGACCGTAAAGTCTACTACTAGATACGGTCTATAACCACAGTATAGCGGCAACGCTTCGTTGCGGTCGCAACCGCGCATCGCGAACGCGCCGCCCGCACCGCCAACGGGTGTCGAGAGAGTCTGAGCGGCTTTTTGAGGAAGCCGCGTCGCAACTGCATCATCCCCGTGCTGGATGCGCGCGAAGTCTTGCTGCATCCGAGAGGCTTTCCGCCGCGTTTTCGTTTGAGATAGGAGGACGGGAAGAAGACGGGTCGACTACCGATCTGCTAGGTTGTCCCACTACCCTCTCCCTTACGCGGCAATCCTGAGCGACGGGAGCCCGCAGTCCGCAGCCCGCACGGTTTCGCCCCGTCGTCGACGGCGCGCGGCACAGCAGCCCGGGCAGCGGGCGCACCCGTGCGACCTTTCGCACGCGCCGCGCGAAGCCGCAGAAGCACAGACCGAGACGGAAGGACCACCGACATGAATCTACCGATCCTCATGCGAACGCAACCCCCTTGGGCGCGCAAGGTCGCGCTCGCCCTCGCACTCGCCCTCGTTCTGACGATTGCCGCACCGCTGTCCCCCGGAGCGGCCCCGGAAGCCGAGGCCTCGCCGACGCGCGAAGCCGTAGGAACCACCGATTTGCAGGAAGCGAACTCGCTCATGCTCTCGAACGGCCTGCCCGATGACGGGGCCGTGCAGGCGGGCCTTGACGTGCGCCAGCCTGCGCGCGTCGCCGGGAGCAACGCCACCGTAAGCCGAGCTACGCACGTTGTCGGCTACTGGACCAACGACGAGTACCACGACGGCTCCATCGAGCCGCTGCGCGAGCATATCCACCCCTACATCGAGGCGCGCGCTTTCGCTGACTCGGCCATGACCTTCGAGTTCAGCGAGCGGGAATGGACCAACGGCGACCGCTTCGAGGCGACGTTCGAATACCCCTGCACCGGGATATACGACGGGCGCGCTGTCGGCGCGTGCCTGTCCATGTCGGGGGAATTCAACTCCGACTACTGGCCGAAGATCACCTATCCCATCGTCCAGCTGCCCGACCTGCTCTACGCCGGAGCGTATGTCTTCAGCGTCATCAACAACGATATGCGGATCGAGTTCTTCTACTGCGACACCAAAGAGGCCGTCCATCTGGAAAACTCCTACCTCACGTACAGCTCGCAGAACTACTACGGCCCGAACTTCGACGAGCACGGCAACCCCTACCCCCTTGCCGACTGGACGCACAACCCGAGCGAGACCATCATGCTCCCCGCCGACAGAACCTCGAAGGTCGTCTACGACAAAGACGGCAACATGGACTTCGCTGACGTCGTGCGCAATGGACGCGACTACCTGCACGCGTTCCCTATCTCGAACGACTTCGATGATTTCCTCGGCGGCGACCGCTTCACCTATAACGCCACCACGTTCTACCAGGACGACTTCTTCGAGTTCATGACGCCGCGCACCGGTTGGTTCTGCTTCTCGAGCGCAGGTATGGGCTCGACCGCCCCGCCCGCGCCTACGAAGACGGCCGATTGCGACCTGGCGGCCGTCGGCCAGGACATCTCCTGGACGATCGAGCAGAAGGCGAACACACTCGGCGTCGATACGCTCTCGCGCTACCGCTCGTTCGTCATCGAGGACGCTCTCCCCACCGAAGTGGACTACACGACCGCCCGCCTCATCCAGATATCGAACGACGTGCGGTCCGACATCACGGAATCTGCTGGAACGCTCTCCTACGACCCCTCCGCACGATGCGTGACGTTCACCTTCGATGAGGCGTGGCTTGCGAGCACCATGCCGCTGCTCGGGGAATCATACCGACTTGAAGTGGATACCACGGTGAACGAGCGGGCGGTATCGGGACAGGCCGTTGAGAACAAGGCCGTCGTCACTATAGGCAGGCACACAGCC
>CAUVMU010000292.1:0-2738 GCA_963552775.1 uncultured Eggerthellaceae bacterium
GCGATCGCCAAACGCCGATTCGTCCGCTTCGCGCGCGCCGTACGCATGCGCATGCGCCGCTCCACGAACCCGAGCACGAAATCAGCAGCGAGCGCCAGCAGCGCGATGAGCAGACTGCCCGCGACGGTCATGGCCGCGTTGTTCGTGGTGATGCCCCGGTAGATCGCCACGCCCAGACCACCCGCCCCGATGAACGAGGCGATGCCCGCCAAGGCCACGGTCATGGTCACCATGTTGCGAACGCCCGCCATGATGTGGGGCATGGCCAAAGGAATCGTGATGCGGCGCAGCACCTGGCCGCGCGTGCTTCCCATACCGCGCGCCGCCTCGACGATGGCCGGATCGACGTTCGCAACACCCGTGTACGTGCTGCGCACCATGGGCAGCAGCGCGTAGATGGTCAGCGCGATAACGGCCGTAACGTTGCCCACCCCCGAGAACGGGATAAGGAAGCCCAGCATGGAGATGGAGGGAATCGTGTACAGGAAGTTGACCGTCCCGATGGTCGGCTTCGCGAAGCGCTCGTGCTGGCTGATGAAGATGCCGAACGCACCGCCGGCCACCACAGCGATAGCGATGGCCGCAAACGAAATGGCCACGTGCTCGAGCGCGAGCTCGGCGAAGAACGGCCACCGCTCGAAGAGGAGCCTTGCAACCTGCTCGATCACGCCGCATTCCTTCGTTCGATCGCCCCGACCGGGCAGGTTTCGACGCAGAGACCGCAATGGAGACAGTGCTCCTGCTGTATTTCGTACGTATCGCCTTCGAAAATGCAGCTTTGAGGGCACTCCGCAGCGCACGCGCCGCAGGCGATGCAGTCATCGGTGATAACGAACCCCTGGCAGCACGGCCGAGCTCCGCCGAACGACAGGCTCTCCCGATAAATGGGGCTCACCCCCAGATCGAAGAATTCGAGTTGACCTTCCTCGAGAGCGAACGCCTCCAGAATATAGCGCGCATCGCCTGGATAAACACCGTTCATAGACGGGTTCTCCTCGAATATGCGGTCGATCCACGACCGTTGGTCGTCGAGACGGCGCACCGACCCCGCAAGACGAACCGTCTGCCAAGCGTCGTTGAGCCCGGTAATCGCAACGTAAGGGCGTTCTGCGATCTCACGGTGGAAATCCTTCCCTCGCGCCGTGCAGAACACGAGACGGTCCTCTTCGACCAGCATCACATCGATGATGCGCACCTGGGGACGCCCCCGATCGTCGACCGTGGCGAACGAAACGTCGCGCATCCTTCTCAGCATAACCAGCAGATCCTGCGCTTCCATGAGCCCGCCTTCCATCTCGGCCGGATTCAACGACGGGCGCTAAACCGGTTTCTCCTCCTCGCCGGGGACCCCGTCTTCGCCGAACTCCACGACAACCTCGGCCACGCCGCAAGGCGACCCCTGCTTGGCAGCTTCTATCTCCTGCCGTACGAGCGGGCTCTCTATCTGGTCGAGCAGCTCGCGCGATTGGCGCGCGGCCTCGGCGCCCGCCGTCTGGCGCACGGAATCGTCATCGCTCGTGGTCAGATACGCCACACCGCGCTTCTGGTCGGCCTTCGCCTGGATGGCCAGGAACGCAAAGCCGGCGACGCCCGCCGTCGCCGACGCCATGAGAATGGCGAGCTTCGCATCGACCACGTAGGTCGCGTCGGGAAAAGCCAGGTTGGCAACGAATATGGCCATGGTGAACCCGACACCGCCCAAAATGGCGGCCCCGAGCATGTGGAGCCAGTTCGTGTTCTCGGGCAGCGACGCGATACGCAGCTTCACCACCAGGAAGCTGAACAGCATGATGCCCACCGGCTTGCCTACGATCAAGCCGAAGAAAACGCCGAAGAACACCGGGTTGGAGACCATTTCGAAAAAACCGCCGCCGGCAAGCGAGACATCGGCGTTCGTTAGGGCGAACAGCGGCAAGATGCCGAAGTACACCCACGGATAGAGCTTGTGCTCCAGACGTGTGGCCGGGGGCACGACCTGGCGGGCCACGTGGCTTAAGCGACTCACCGTTTCCAGGTAGTCCTCCTGCGCCGATACGGGAATCTCCTCGTTGTAGGCATCCGAAGCGCGGCGCACCGTGCGCTTCGACCAGCCGATGAACGTCTGCAGGTTCACGCGCGATCCCGAGGGGATGGAAAAGGCCAGCAGCACGCCCGCGATGGTCGAGTGGACGCCCGACATGAAGATACAGTACCAGAGCACGCCCCCGACCAGCATATACGGCGCGATGGAGTACACATGGGCGCGATTCATGCCGATGAGGGCCACGAACACGAGCGCCGCGCACGCAAGCCAGAACAGCGAGGGGCTATGCCCGTAGAATACAGCGATGACCAGGATGGCTATAATATCGTCGGCGACAGCGAGCGTGCTTAGGAACACGCGGACGCCGTTCGGAACGCGATTGCCCAAAAGCGAGAGGATGCCGAGCGCGAACGCGATGTCCGTCGCCGTGGGAATGCCCCAACCATGCGCGGTCCCGGGGTTCATCGCGTTGAAAGCCGAGTAGATGACGATGGGCACGAGCACGCCGCCGAAAGCCGCCACGATAGGCAGCAGCGCCTGGCGCACGTTCGTGAGCTGGCCCGCCGTCATTTCGTACTTGATTTCCAGCCCGACGAGCAGGAAGAAGAAGGCCATGGCCACGTCGTCTATGACCCGCTCGAGCGGCAGTTTCATGAGCAGTGGGCCGACGACGATGCCCACCTCGTTGTCCCAGCAGGACAAGAACGCCTCGTAC
>CAUVMU010000293.1:0-2723 GCA_963552775.1 uncultured Eggerthellaceae bacterium
GCAGCCTTCTGGGCGGCGTAAATCGCCACGTTGCCTGCGCCCGAGATAGCCACCTTCTTGCCCGCGAGCGAATCACCGCGGGTCTTCAGGTACTCCTGCACGAAATAAACCAGGCCGTACCCGGTTGCCTCAGTACGCGCAAGCGACCCGCCGAACGCGAGCCCCTTGCCCGTGAACACGCCCTCGTAGCGGTCGCGGATTCGCTTGTACTGGCCGAACATGAACCCGACCTCGCGTCCGCCCACGCCGATGTCGCCTGCGGGAACGTCGGTGTCGGCGCCGATATGGCGATACAGCTCCGTCATGAAGCTCTGGCAGAACGCCATGACCTCGCGATCGGACTTGCCTTTGGGGTCGAAGTCGGCGCCACCCTTGCCGCCGCCGATGGGCAACGTGGTGAGCGAGTTCTTGAAGATCTGCTCGAACCCTAAGAACTTGATGATGCCGAGGTTCACGGACGGATGGAAGCGCAGGCCTCCTTTGTACGGGCCGAGCGCGCTGTTGAACTGCACGCGATACCCGCGATTGACCTGCACCTTGCCCTTGTCATCGACCCAGGGGACACGGAACATGATCACACGCTCGGGCTCGACGATGCGCTCGAGCAGCGCCTGGTCGCGGTACTTCTCGTCGGCATCGACGACGACGCGCAACGACTCGAGCACCTCGGTGACCGCCTGAATGAACTCGGCCTGCTCGCCGTTCTTCTTCTTGACGTCCTCGATGACGTCGTCAACGTAAGACATGTGCACTCCTTTTGAATCGATTGCCGATGACGCGCCCATTGTAGTGCGCGCGGCCTGCGCAAAGATTACGGGACTGTTAAATCGAGGCGAGTGACGCGTAGGCGGCCGACGCGTCCGCGCTGTCGGGGGATTCGTCTTTGCGGTAGAGCGCCGAAAGGCCCTGCGCGTCGGGAACGGAGCGTGCCAGGGAAAGCGCTTCCCCGTCGCTTCCCGCGTCGAACAGAAGCGACATGCCGCACCCCGCGCTTATCTCGCGCGGGGTGGGAATGACCTGGAAGGCGATCCGGGAAAGGACGGCCTGCGCGGCTATGGCCGCGTGCGTCGATTCGAAGGCGAACACGTAACGCGACATGGCTACAGCGTTATCACCTTGGAGGCCTCGCGCATGCGCTCGAGGATATCGTACATGTTGCTCACGTCGCCCACCTGCAAATCGTCGGCGATGCCGTAGAAGTTCAGGCACGTGCCGCACACGAGCACTTCCGTTCCCTGCTCCATGAGCTTGCGCACGCTCTGGACGGCCTCCGTTTCGGCGGGGTCGGCCACAAGGCGCACGCCCTCGTTCATGAACAGCAGCGACACCGGAGCGTCGCCCGCCTCGGCCAGCGTGTACAGGGCCATCTTCATGAGGTTGCGCCCGAGCACCGGATCGCCCTCGCCTACGTGGTCCTTGCCCACGAATACGGCGTAGCCGCTCCCCGATCCGCCCTGAGCGCCGGAAACGACCGCGTCAAGCGCACCTGCAAAGCCCTCCGCCGCACCGTCGCCTTCGGAGTACGACACGAGGAAGCCTCCCTCGATAGGCTCGACGGCAACGGCCAGCCCCGTCTTCTTGCCCAAACGGGAAAGGTTCTTGACCGAGGTCTCGTTGTCGACTTTGATCTGAACCGCGCGGTTGCCCGCATCGATTTCCTTCTTCGCCATGACCAGCGGTGCCGGACACTGCTTTCCGAACGCGTCGATAACCATCAAAGCCTCCCATCGTTGTTTGCGAGAACGCTCGCCGCGCATCCGAAGCGGACGGCGGGCACCTTTCGATTGTAGCACCACGGCGCGGCGACAAGCACTATACTTCATAGAGCGGGCCCGCTCGCACATAAGCCGCCCGCGCACCGCCGTCGCTCTTACGGACGAAAGGGACGCCATGCCCACAGAAGAACAACGCGCATGCCTGCGCAACCTGCCGCAGGTGGAAGAGCTGCTCCACCACCCCGCCCTCGAAGCGGTCCAGAGCCTCTTCCCGCGTCCGCTCGTGACCGATCTCTGCCGTGCGAGCATCGACGAAGCCCGCACGAATATTCTCTCCGGCCAAAGCGGTCCGACAAGCCCCGACGACATCGCTGCAGCCGTGCTCAAACGTCTGCTCAAGCTCGAACGTCCCTCGCTGCGGCGCGTGGTCAACGCCTCCGGCGTCATCGTGCACACCAACCTTGGCCGCAGCGCCTTGGCACCGAGCGCCGTGGCGGCGGTCAGCGAGGTGGCACGTGGGTACTCGACGCTCGAATACGACACCGCCACCATGCGCCGCGGCAGCCGCCACGACCACTGCGAGCATTTGATCTGCACGTTGACCGGGGCGAAAGCGGCCATCGCCGTGAACAACAACACCGCCGCCGTCATGATGGTGCTCCACGAGTTCGCCTCGGGGTCCGACGCCATCGTCTCGCGCGGGGAGCTCGTCGAGATCGGCGGGTCGTTCCGCGTGCCCGACATCATGGCGCTCTCGGGAGCGCGCATGGTGGAGGTGGGCACCACGAACAAGACCCACCTGTTCGACTACGAGCGAGCGCTCACCGACGAAGTCGCCTTGCTGTTGAAGGTGCACCCCTCGAACTACCGCATGACCGGTTTCACGGAAAGCGTGCCCGTGGAGGACCTCCGCGAGCTGGCCGACCACGAGAACGCGCGGCGCGAGGCCTCTGGCGCGCGCAGGCGCGTATGCGTGTACGAGGATCTGGGGTCGGGCGCGCTCGTGGG
>CAUVMU010000294.1:0-2655 GCA_963552775.1 uncultured Eggerthellaceae bacterium
CGCCGCGCCCGGCCGGGCGGTCGTGTGCCCTCATCACACCCGTGCCGTTCACACCGCTGAAAAACATGTCGCGGCGCTCGCGGAGTAGATATGGGCTGGTCGGACACGCACTACGCCTCCGAGGGTCGTGTGCCTGCTCGCATAGGGCGCTCGCGGAGGGCGAGGGTCGTGCGGACGCCGCGCCCGGCCGGGCGGTCGTGTGCCTCCCTCTGCGCGTGGGCCCGCGCTTTATGTTATATATAGGTTACTTCACCGCGCAGGGCTTTTTGCGCGAAGGCTTCGACGAAAGGAACAACATGGCACGCAAGCCGTTTCTGGCGGGAAACTGGAAGATGAACAACACTATCGCCGAAGCGGTGGTGCTCGCTCAGGAGATTTCGAACAACTACGAGAAAGGATGGGACGAGGACGTCGACATGGTCGTCTGCCCGCCCTTCCTCGACATCAAGCCTGTGAAGACCGTGTTCGATTTCGACCGGACCAAGATCGCGGTCGGCGCCCAGAACGTGTACTGGGAACCTGCGGGCGCTTTCACGGGCGAGGTGTCGGTCGGCTTGCTCGCCGAGGCGGGATGCACCTGGTGCATCGTGGGCCACTCGGAGCGTCGGGGGCTGTTCGGGGAAACGAACGAGGCGGTGAACCTCAAGGTGAGGGCCTGTGTCGATCGGGGTCTCGGTGCGATCGTCTGCGTGGGCGAGTCGCTTGCCGTGCGCGATGCGGGCGACACCGACGACTTCGTATGCGCCCAGGTGCGCGCAGCGTTCGCGGGAGTCGACGCCGACGATGTCCGCCGTTGCGTCATCGCTTACGAGCCTATCTGGGCTATCGGTACGGGGCGCACGGCGACTCCCGAGCAGGCGCAGACTGTCTGCGCGGCGATTCGCGCGACGCTCGCCGACCTGTTCGAAGCCGATACGGCCGACGCCGTACGCATCGTCTACGGCGGCTCCATGAACCCCGGCAACGCGGCGCTGTTGCTCGCCGAACCCGATATCGACGGCGGTCTCATCGGGGGCGCGAGCCTGAAAGCGGGCGATTTCGTGCAGCTCATCAAGGCGTGTGCGCGATGACGTGGGAGCGACTGGCCCCGCAGGAGCGCGAGCGGCTCACTCTTCCCGCGTGCCTTATCATCATGGACGGGTTCGGCCTTGACGAGCCGGATCCGGGGAACGCCATCTCGTTGGCGCGCACGCCGAATCTCGACCGCATATTCTCGACGTGCCCGACGATTCGCATCGAGGCATCGGGCGAGGCTGTAGGTCTGCCAGCGGGGCAGATGGGCAACTCGGAAGTGGGGCATCTCAACCTCGGAGCCGGACGCGTGGTGTACCAGGAGCTCACGCGTATCAACCGCGCTTGCGCCGACGGCTCACTCGCGCGCAATCCCGTGCTGTGCGCAGCGTTCTCGCAGGCGGCCGGGGAGGAGCGTGCGCTGCACCTCATGGGACTTGTCTCCGACGGCGGCGTGCATTCCTCCAACGAGCACCTGTACGCGCTGCTGCGCGCCGCGAAAGCTGCAGGCGTGCGCGACATTCGCGTGCACTGCTTCATGGACGGCCGCGATGTGCCCCCGAAAAGCGGGCGGGGCTACCTCGCCGAGCTCGAAGGCGTCATCGCCGAGGTTTCCGACGCATCGTGCACGGCGCGCATCGCGAGCGTCATGGGACGCTACTACGCTATGGACCGCGACAACCGCTGGGAACGCGAGCAGCGCGCGTGGAACGCTATCGTGGATGCGCATCCCCTGTTCACGGGCACGGCCGATGAGGCCCTCGCGGCTTCGTATGACGAGGGCGCAACCGACGAGTTCGCGCTTCCGTGCGCTCTCGACGCGCGCGGCGTGCTCGACGGCGACGCGGTCGTGTTCTTCAACTTTCGCCCCGACCGTGCGCGCCAGATTACCCGGGCGTTCACCGAACGGGAGTTCTCGGGCTTCGAGCGAGAGCGTTTCCCGCAGGTGCGCTTCGTGTGCCTGACGGAGTACGATCCCGAAATCGACGCCGACGTGGCGTTTCCCAAGCAGTTCCCCGACAACGTGCTGGCCGATGCGCTCTCGTCAGCGGGGCTTGCCCAGTACCACATCGCCGAAACGGAGAAGTACGCCCACGTCACGTTTTTTTTGAACGGCGGGCGCGAGGAGCCGAAACCCGGCGAGGAGCGCTGCCTGATCGCCAGCCCGAAGGTCGCCACGTACGATTTGCAGCCCGAGATGAGCGAGCCGGAGGTCGCGCGCGAGCTGGCTCGGGCAATCGATGCGGGCGAGGCCGACGTGTACGTGGTCAATTTCGCGAACTGCGACATGGTAGGTCACACCGGGATTATCCCGGCGGCTGTAGCGGCTGTGGAGGCGGTCGATGCGGGCGTGGGGGAGGTGCTCGCCGCGCTTGAGCGCCGAGGCGGAGTGGCTCTGCTCACGGCCGATCACGGCAATGCCGACAAGATGATCGCGGATGACGGAACGCCGTTCACCGCGCATACGACGGCTCTGGTGCCGCTTTCGCTCATCGACTATTCGGGCGCAAGGCTCGGTTTGGTCGAGGAGCGGGGCGCGCTTTGCAACCTGGCCCCGACGCTGCTCGATTTGATCGGCATCGGCATCCCCGTCGAAATGGATGCGAAGAGCCTGCTCGCACGGTAGGGGAGACGTTTGGGAAA
>CAUVMU010000295.1:0-2645 GCA_963552775.1 uncultured Eggerthellaceae bacterium
AGTACATCGTGCCGATCGACAAGGGCATCCAGGAAGCGCTCAACTCGGGCGTTCTGGCCGGGTACCCCGTCGTGGACATCCGCGTCGAGCTCGTCGACGGCTCCTACCACGAGGTGGACTCCTCGGAAGCCGCCTTCAAGATCGCCGGCTCCATGGCCATCAAGGACGCGCTGCGCAAGTCCTCGCCCGTCATCCTCGAGCCGATGATGGCCGTCGAGGTCGAAACGCCCGAGGAGTACATGGGCGACGTCATGGGGAACCTCTCCAGCCGTCGCGGCCAGATTCAGGGCATAGGCGATCGCGGCAACGCCAAGGTCATCAGCGCCAAGGTCCCGCTGTCCGAGATGTTCGGCTATGCGACCGACCTGCGCTCGACGACCCAGGGACGCGCGTCGTACACGATGCAGTTCGATTCGTACGAGGCAGTGCCCAAGAGCGTGGCAGAGGAGATTATCAGCAAGGCCGGCGGCAACGCGTAAGCGGACGCTACAAGCTAAATTTGGAGGAAGACAAGTGGCTAATCAAAAGATTCGCATCCGCTTGAAGGGTTACGACCACGAGATCGTGGACCAGTCCACGAAGCTCATCGTCGACACCGCTCAGAAGACGGGTGCCAAGGTTTCCGGTCCCATCCCGCTGCCGACGGAGCGCAACCTGTATTGCGTCGTCCGCGGGCCGCACGTCGACAAGGATTCCCGCGAGCAGTTCGAGATGCGCACGCACAAGCGCCTCATCGACATCCTCGAGCCGACCCCGAACACGGTCGACTCGCTGATGCGCCTCGACCTGCCGGCCGGCGTCGACATCGAGATCAAGCTGTAAGGGGTGCGCGAGCAATGATTAACGCTATTTTCGGTAAAAAGGTGGGCATGACCCAGTTGTTCGACGAGTCCGACCGCTTGTTGGCCGTCACGGTCATCAAGGCCGAGCCCAACACGGTCTGCCAGGTCAAGACGGCTGAGACCGACGGTTACAACGCCGTGCAGCTCGGTTTCGGCGACATCAAGCCCCAGAAGGTCAACAAGCCCATGGCGGGTCACTTCGCCAAGCAGGGCGTCGAGGCGCGCCGCTACCTGCGCGAGGTTCGCGTGGAGAACGGTGCCGATCACGCTCTCGGCGAGCAGATGACCGTCGCGGCGTTTGCCGAGGTCAAGAATGTCGACGTCACCGGCACGTCGAAGGGCAAGGGCTTCGCGGGCGTTATGAAGCGCCACGGCTTCGCCGGCGGTCCGGGCGGCCACGGCTCCCACTTCCACCGCGCTCCCGGCTCGGTGGGCATGTGCGCTACGCCTTCCCGCGTCTTCAAGGGCGTCCGCCTTCCGGGTCACATGGGCTGCGACACGGTGACCGTGAAGAACCTCGAGGTCGTGCGCGTCGACGAGGAGCTCAACCTCATCCTCGTCAAGGGCGCGATCCCCGGCGGCAAGAACGGTATCGTCCGCGTACGTATGGCTTAAGTTGCCAGTGAACCTTTAAGGAGCTTGAACAATGAGCACTATTGAAATCAAGGACGCGAGCGGGAAGGCGGCCGGTTCCGTCGACCTTGCACCGTCCGTGTTCGGCATCGAGCCGAACGTTGGCGTGATGCATCAGGTCGTGCGCGCGCAGCGCGCTTCGTGGCGCCAGGGCACCCACAGCACGCGCACGCGCGGCGAGGTTCGCGGCGGCGGTAAGAAGCCGTGGAGGCAGAAGGGCACCGGCCGTGCGCGCCAGGGCTCCATCCGCTCGCCCCAGTGGCGCGGCGGCGGCGTCGTGTGGGGTCCGCACCCCCGTTCCTACTCCTTCCATGTGAACAAGAAGGAGATCAAGCTGGCTATGCGCTCGGTCCTGTCGGCCAAGCTTGCCGACGAGCAGCTGTTCGTCGTGGACAAGCTCGACTTCGAGAAGCCCTCGACCAAGCAGGCCGTCGCCGCTCTTGCCGCGCTCGGCATCGAGGGTCGCACGACCATCGTGATCGGTAACGAGGACATCAACGCGTTCCTGTCGTTCCGCAACATCCCGACGGTCAACGTCATCCCTGTGGCCGAGATCAACACCTACGAGCTGGCGGACAACAAGTTCCTGGTGCTGACCATCGAGGCCCTCAAGCGCATCGAGGAGGTGCTGGCATAATGAAGGACGCTCGCAGCATCATCGTTCGCCCCATCATCACGGAGCACAGCTACGACATGATGGAGAAGAACACCTACACGTTCGAAGTCGCCAAGAACGCGAACAAGATCGAGATCGCCAAGGCGGTCGAGGAGCTGTTCAACGTGACCGTGACGAACGTGAACACGCTGAACGTCAAGCCGAAGAAGAAGCGCGTCCGCGTTCAGGTGGGCCTCACCCGTACGTGGAAGAAGGCCATGGTCACGCTCAAAGAGGGCGACACCATCGAGCTTTTCGCCTCGTAAGCCTCGTAAGCAGGTCAAGCTCAATTCTTCAACCTTTCAGGGCCGTACCTTCGGGTGCGGCCCTTTTGCGTTTCGCGGGTCAGCGGCAAGAACGTGCGTCTGCGGGCCCCTCGCAGCCCTGGTCCGTGGACAAAATCTGCGAGCCCCTCGCAGCCATGGTCCGTGGGCAAAATCGGGGATTGTGTATAGGTGCCGGCCAAAAATCGGGATTGTGTATAGGTCCGGAAACCCCCCTGCGGCGCCTCGAGA
>CAUVMU010000296.1:0-2635 GCA_963552775.1 uncultured Eggerthellaceae bacterium
CGAGCGCGTCGTCGACCGTCATATCGAGCACTTCGGCGATGTTCTTCCCACGGTAGGTGACCTGCAACGTCTCACGGTTGTAGCGGTGCCCCCCGCACACCTCGCACGGCACGTAGATGTCAGGGAGGAAGTGCATCTCTATCTTGATCTGCCCGTCGCCTTTGCATGCTTCGCAGCGGCCGCCCTTGACGTTGAACGAGAAGCGCCCCGGAGCATAGCCGCGCACCTTCGCCTCCTGAGTGGATGCGAAGAGCGCGCGGATGTCGTCCCACAACCCGATATAGGTGGCCGGGTTCGAACGCGGCGTGCGACCGATGGGGCTCTGGTCGATGTTGATGGTCTTGTCGATCTTCTCGAGACCGCTGATCTTGCGGAACGCTCCGCAGCGGCGACGCGCATGGTTCACGCGGTTCGCCAGGATGGGCGCGAGCGTGTCGGTGACCAGCGAGCTTTTGCCCGATCCCGAAACGCCTGTGACTACGGTGAACGTCCCGAGCTCCACTTCGACGTCGACGTCCTTGAGGTTGTTCTCGCTCGCCCCGGTCAGGCGCACCGACTCGCGATGGGGCCGTCGGCGCTCACGGGGCACCTCGATGGCGCGCCGCCCGCTCAGGTAATCGCCCGTAACGGAATCCGGTGCGGCCATAACCTCCTCGGGCGTTCCGGCAGCCACGACGTAGCCGCCGTGCTCCCCTGCGCCCGGGCCCATGTCGACCACGTAGTCGGCACTGCGGATCGTGTCCTCGTCGTGTTCGACCACCACCACCGTATTGCCCAGATCGCGCAGGCGCTGCAACGTGGCGATAAGGCGCTCGTTATCGCGCTGGTGCAGCCCAATGGAGGGCTCGTCGAGGATGTAGAGCACGCCCATGAGGCCCGCTCCTATCTGGGTCGCCAAACGGATGCGCTGCGCTTCCCCGCCCGAGAGCGTCGCCGTGGCGCGCTCGAGCGTGAGGTAGTCGAGCCCCACGTCCACGAGGAAGCGCAGGCGAGCCTTGATCTCCTTGACGATGGGCGCGGCGATGGCGGCGTCCTGCCCGGAGAACGAGAGCCCCTCGAAGAACTCGAACGACTCGGCAGCACTCATCTCGCACACGTCGAAAATGGACTTGCCCCCGACGGTCACGGCCAGGATCTCGGGCTTCAGGCGCTTTCCGCCGCAGGTCTGGCAGGGAATCGTGGCGAAATAACCCTCGAAACGCTCGCGCTGACGGTCGCTCGTAGCCTCCCTGAGCTTGTCTTCGACCGCCTTCAAAATTCCAGTCCACTCAATGAACCAGTACGTTTCACGGCCGTCGACCGTCACGTAGTCCACGCGCACGCGGTCCTTCACGCCGTACAAAAGCGCATCCTGGGCCTTTTTGGGCATGTCCTCCCACGGAGTATCGGCGTCCGTTCCCATGTGGGCCGCGACCGCGCGCAGCACCTGTGGATAGTAGTTGCCCGTCTTGAACGGGGCGACCGCACCCTCGTTGAGCGAGAGCGAGCGGTCGGGAATCACGAGCAGCGGGTCGACCTCCTCCCTGCTCCCGAGCCCCAGGCAGTCGGGGCAGGCGCCGTACGGCGCGTTGAACGAGAAGTCGCGCGGTTGCAGCTCGTCGAGGGAATGCCCGTGCTCGGGGCAGGCCAGCGCAAGCGAGAACACGTGCTCGCCGGGCCGCAGGCCGCCCTTCGCACCCGAGGATTGCGGGGAGGACGCAACCTCGTCGGAACCCGGCTCGAGCACCTGCACGAGCACGCGGCCGTCGGCGAGCGTCGTCGCCAGCTCAACGGCCTCGGCGATGCGCCCGACCGAGGAAGCTTTGAGCGACACGCGGTCGACCACCACGTCGATGAAATGCTTGATCTTCTTGTTGAGGACGATGTCCTCGCCGGTCAAACGCACGATCTCGCCGTCGATGCGTACGCGGGCGAAACCCTCCTTCGCCAGGTCCTTGAGCAGCTTCGTGAACTCGCCCTTGCGCCCGGTCACCACCGGGGCCATGATGATGGCCCGTACGCCCTCGCCGGAGGCGAGCTTCAGAATCTCGTCGGTAACCTGGTCCGTCGTCTGTTTCCTTATGACGCGCCCGCATTCGGGACAATGGGGCACGCCCACGCGCGCGAACAGAAGGCGCAGGTAGTCGTATATTTCCGTCGTCGTGCCCACCGTGGAACGCGGGTTGCGGCTCGTGGTTTTCTGGTCGATGGAGACCGCCGGAGACAGGCCGTCGATACTGTCGAGGTCGGGCTTGCTCATCTGCCCGAGGAACATGCGCGCGTAGCTCGACAGGCTCTCGACGTAGCGGCGCTGCCCCTCGGCGTACATGGTGTCGAACGCCAGGCTCGATTTGCCCGATCCCGACAGACCGGTGATGACCACGAGCTCGTCACGCGGGATTGCGAGGTCGATGTCCTTGAGATTGTGCTCGCGTGCGCCTTTGATGACGATTGATTTCTGCCCCATGCTGCTCTAACGCTTTCTCCGTAGCACCCGCAACCCCTGCGGGAATCATATCCATCAGGCAAAAACCGTCGCACGGCGCTCGCGGAGAGAACCGCGCTCATCCGTCCGGAATCGGTTTTTGCACAATCATTAATGGTAGCCCAACAAGAGGCGCCGAAGCAGTGCACGGGTGCTTCGTTGAGCAATCGT
>CAUVMU010000297.1:0-2611 GCA_963552775.1 uncultured Eggerthellaceae bacterium
GACGACGCTGCGAACTAGCATGGCACAGGACATCAGCGACGAGGACATACAGAAGGTCCGCGAGGCGAGCGATCTGGTCGCCATCGTCGGCGAGCGCGTGCCCCTGCGCCAGCGGGGGCGCGATTTCTGGTGCTGCTGTCCGTTCCATCAGGAGAAGACGCCTTCGTGCAAGGTGGACCCCTCGACGCAGATGTGGCACTGCTTCGGCTGCGGCGAGGGCGGCGACGTGTTCAGCTTCGTCATGAAGTCCGACGGGATCACGTTCCCCGAGGCCGTGCGCCAACTTGCGGAGCGTGCCCATATCGAGCTTGCAAACGACGGCCGCGACCGTGCGGCCGCGTCTCGTCGCGGTCGCTTGAAGGAGGTCTGCGCCGAAACGGAGCGCTTCTACCACGTCCAGCTCATGCGAAACCCTGCCGACGATGCGGCCCGTGCGCGAACGTATCTCGCCGCGCGCGGAATGGGGGGAGAGGTTCCCAAGCGCTGGAGCCTCGGCTTCGCTCCGGGGTCCCAGCAGCTCGTACGGCATTTGCGGGGCAAGGGTTTCTCGCCGAAGGACATGATCGAAGCCAACGTCGCCGTGGAGGGACGCGACGGGCGGGGCGTGCGCGATCGTTTCTTCAACCGGGTCATGTTCCCCATACACGACGCCCAGGGCGATTGCATCGCGTTCGGCGGGCGGGTCATCGGCACCGGCGAGCCGAAGTACCTCAACTCGCAGGAGACCCCGCTGTTCCATAAATCGCGCGTCCTGTACGGTCTCGACAAGGCGAAGGCGGCGTTGGCTTCAACGGGCGTGGCTGTCATCGTGGAGGGGTACACCGACGTCATCGCGCTGCACGAGAGCGGTATCGAGAACGTTGTGGCGACGCTCGGAACGGCGCTGACCCTGAATCACATTCGCACGCTCTCGCGCCATGCGCGTCGGCGTATCGTGTACCTGTTCGATGGCGATGCCGCAGGCCAGCGCGCTGCCGATCGCGCGCTCGAGTTCATAGACGAGTCCATGACGCCCGAGGCGGGCCGCAATCGAGTCGATTTGGCCGCCGTGACGCTTCCCGACGACCTCGACCCGGCCGATTTCGTCGCCGAGCGCGGGGCCGACGCCTTACGCGCGCTCATCGAGGACGCGCAGCCGCTGCTCACCTACGGCATCGAGCGCCGTCTTTCCCGCTGGGACCTGTCGAGCGCCGAAGGGCGCATGCGCGCGACCGATGACGCGCTGTCGGTGCTCGCTCCGATAAAGGACTCGCTTCTGGCCAAGGATTACGCCGTGCAAATCGCCGGGCGCGTACGCGCGCGCGAATCCGACGTGCTCGATCGGCTTGCGCGCCTCAAGGCGCCGCAGCGCTTCGCGAAGGAACCTGCCGAGGCGCGCCCGGTGACGTCTGCGGGGGCGCCCGCAGTGTCGAATGCCCCGCTGTCGGAGGCCGAATCGAACCGCCGCCGCGTTGAGCGGGAGTTCCTCAGCGTCTGCGCGATCAATCCGCCCGTCGGCCTCGGTTTCGTCCAGACCCTGGTCGGGACGTCCTGGCACGACCCGCTTCATGCGCGCGTGGCCGAAACCATGACCGATGCGCTCGCTGCAAATCCGAAGATCTCGTCGGCCGCGCTCGTGTCGGCGGTTTCGATAAAGGTCCCGTCCGCTGCGGGCCTGCTCACCTCGGGCATGGAATCGAGCGGGAGCGATCCTGCGGTTCTCGCGCGCTTTTTGGCCGACGAGCTGGAGATCGGGGATCTGGAGGATTCCGTTGCCGGCATCCGCTCGCAGCTTATGCGTCCCGACGCCTTGCCGGAGGGGGAGTACGACCTTCTGTTCGAAAGCGCGGCGTCGCTCCAGAAGATGCTCGGCCAGCGCCGGGCGAGTCACAAGATGCCGCTGTAGAGCGCTCTGCGGACGCTCCGAACGCGTTTTGAGCGAGACGTGTTCTTCGTGTCGTTTCCCGAAGGTTCGCCCTGCTCGACTCGGAAGCGCTTCGATTGCGCGCTATACTTGCAGGCGATATCACGGTATCCGATGAACCGCTCTTTGCTTCGACGGGCACCGCAGCCTTCTTCGCTGCGCCCTGAATTCGAATACGGCGGCGCACGGAGCCCTTTGACAACTGAAGGACGGTGGCAATGCTGAAGGTAATCCAGTCGCCCGACCCGCTGCTCAACACGGTATGCGAGCCCTGCGACCTTGACGACAAGAGTTTGAAGCGCCTGGCCAAACAGATGGCCCAGACGATGTACAAGAACAACGGCGTGGGGATAGCGGCCCCCCAGGTGGGCGTTTTGAAGCGCCTCATCGTGGTCGACTGCGACTGGGACGACGAGCATCGCGATCCGCTCTTTCTCGTGAACCCCGAGCTCGTGGAAACATCGGGGGAGGAGGTCGTCGACGGCGAAGGCTGCCTGTCCTGCCCGGGTATCACGGCCCCGGTTTCCCGCAAGCCCTTCGCGCGCGTGCGCTACTACGACCTCGACGGCGAGCTGTGGGAAATCGAGGGCGACGGTCTGCTCGGACGTTGTCTCCAACATGAAATCGACCACCTGAACGGCGTTACCCTGTTCGAGAGTTGCGTTCCCTCGGCGCGCCTCGAATTGGTGAGCGCCTACGAGCGCGCCC
>CAUVMU010000298.1:0-2609 GCA_963552775.1 uncultured Eggerthellaceae bacterium
GTAGCAGCCCTCCGCCCAGAACTTCCTGTTGCCGAACTTGTGCTTCAGGTTGCCGTGCTTCTCGAGTATCGTCAGCGGGCTCTTCCCCTTCAGGTGCCCCATGAAGCTCGAGACGCTCATCTTGGGCGGTATGCTCGCCAGCATGTGCACGTGGTCCGGCATCAGGCGCCCCTCGATTACCTCGACGCCCTTGCAGGGGCACAGTCGCCTGAAGATCTCGCCTATGCTCTGCCGGTATTAGTTGTAAATCATCTTCCGTCTATACTTCGGTGCGAACACGATGTGGCACTTGCAGAGCCGCCTCGTGTGCGACAGGCCGTTTGCTTGTTACGCCATAACGCCGCCTTCCTCCCGTTCCAACAGTGACCTGGACAATCACCATTGCAGGGAGGGAGGCGGTTCGCGTAGCGCCTATTGTCCTCCACCCGCATAGCGGGTGGTTTTCCGCCTCTCGCGCTTCGCGCAGAGGGCAGGGCTGAAGACCCTAGAACAACGGGGCCCCGCAATTTGCGGGGCCCCTGGTGAAAGAAGCGCGAAAGGACTGCCGCTACTTCCCGATGAGGTGATTCCAGGTCTCGGGCGTGACCGACATCTCGCCCCCGAACACGTAGGCCTCCTTGACGGAGCCCTTGTGCGCGTCGAAAACGCCGTCGAAGGCGGCGAGCCTACCGTCGTCGGCGAGCAGGAGCACCGAGTTCTTCGAGCCGCACAGCGCGGCGCCCGCGAGCGCATCCCAGTAACCGGTGCCGGTCGCGACGCCCATGCCGTCGGCGGACATGCCCTCCTTGATGGAGAACGAGGCCATCTCGGCGCTCGTCTCGTAGGCGCTCTGGCCCCACACGCGCTCGACGGTCGCGACGCCGACCGCCTTGAGCTGGCCGACGACCTCTTCGGACACGGAGCCCGCACCGCCCGCGACAACGGCGCGTTCGTAGCCGCCGGCCTTGATGGCCGCGACAGTCGCGTCAGTCAGCGGGCCGCCGGAGGCCGGCGTCAAAAAGATGGGGGCCTTCTTGGCGTAGGCGTACGGGGAGGCCGACAGCGCATCCCAGTAGCCGGCGCCCGAGGCGACGACGCAGGTCTTCGCGCGCGCATCGCCGAGGGCGGCGGCGACGGCATCGGCCGTGTCGGTGGCGCTCTGCCCGGAGAGGCGCTCCACCTCGAGGCCCATGGAGGCGAGCTCGTCGACGACAGCCGGGGCGAGCGTCGCCTCGCCGCCGACCACGAAGGCCTTCGCCGGGTGCAGGCGCCCGATCTCGGCGGCAGCCTCAGCGGAGAGCCTCGAGGGACCGCTCAGCAGGACGGGCGCGCCCTTGGCGCCGGCTATCGAGCTGGCGGACAGCGCATCCCAGTAGCCCTCGCTCGAGGCGATCACCACAGCACCGCCAGCGGCGGACTCGAAGCCCTTCTGGGAGATCTTCTGCATGGTCTGGAGCGCATTGTCGCCCGCGAGACGGGTCCACTGGGTCTTGAGCGGCGCGACGACGCTCACGCTCACGTTCACCACTTCGGACGAGGAGTCCTTGTACGTCACGGTGACGGGAACCCACACGGGAGCGGACGTGACCGTTTCGGTCGAGGGGAGCTCGCCCACGTTGGTGATGGTCGCTCCGGATCCCTCGGGGATTTCAACCTGCGCCTTGATCATGTCGGCGGTCAAGACAGAGCCCTGCTCGACCTCCAGAGGATTCGTCTTCGGATCGTACTTGTCCTTGTCGAGCACGACGCTCGCGCCCTCCGGCCACGTGACGACGCGCTTATCCTTCAGATAGAACTTCACCACGGGGTTGTCGGCGTTCTTGTTCCACGCGTCGGAATGAGCCTGGGCGAAATTATCATCGGACCAGCTGATGCTGCGGATGTCGCACAGATAGCCGCCCTTTTCGAACTGGCTGATCGGGAACGAGACCCCGTTGATCTCGATATCGGTCAACTCGCCGAAAATGTAGTCCCGGCGGCTCCGATCCGTCAAATCGATACGGATCTCCTTCGAGTCGCCGTATCCGCCGAGTTCGATGCTCTTGAAATCATGAACCGACACGTTGGAGACGTGGACGATGTCGTTCGGATCGGGCTTGTGCTGCTCGTCGAACAGGTATTCCTTGCCGTTGTTATCAACGATGCGAATGGTGTTCTTGCCGTCGTCCTTCCACAGCAGCCAGGCCTCCTGCTCCGTCGAAGCGGTCATGAGGGCTGTATCGTACAGGAGGCTCACGTAGAAGATACTGTTGTCGGTGATCTTGGTGTCGTTGATGTAGATTTCCTTGATGGTCTTCAGGAAGGTGCGCGCGGCAGCGCCCTCGTTCAGCCAGATTTTGAACTCGTCGCCGTACTTCCCAGCGTCCATGATGACGTACTGGAACTCGACCTCGTCGTTCCCGCCCGGGTTGTCGGGAGTCACGACGGGCTCGACGTAACCTTCGTCCTGCTTCACCAACTCGGCACCGTTCTTGAACGTGATGACGACCTTGTGCTTGTCGTTGCACTGCTTCGCCGCCTCGTATACCTTGTTGGAATCCACGACCGTCAACGTCTTGCTCTCGGCCGAGAACCTCACCTTGGCGTAGCTGTCGAAGTCCTTGACTTCCTGGCCGTCGATGGTGAATTTC
>CAUVMU010000299.1:0-2604 GCA_963552775.1 uncultured Eggerthellaceae bacterium
GAGGGAGCCGCTCTGTGCGCGCAAGCTTATGCCGACATCCTCACGAAAGAATACGGAAAGCAGATTCACTTCAAGACAAAGGCCTGCGAGCTCGTTCGCGAGAACGACAACACCGGCCGGGTGAGCGCCGTGATAGCCGAACGGGAGGACGGAACCTATGCAAGATACGAGGCCTCGAAAGCCGTCGTGCTCGCTACGGGCGACTTCTCGAAGGACCGGGATATGATGGCGAAATACGCTCCGTGGGCTTACGAGCTGTTCAAGGACAAGCTCGTTTTCGGAGAGGATAAAGTCGACTACGACGTGGGGATGAACTTCTCGGGGCTCATGCCGGGCACGGGCCATAAGATGGGCCTGTGGATTGGAGCGGCGTGGCAACGCGTGTTTCCCAACCCTTGTGCCATCAACGGAGGGGTGCCGGGGCCGACGCATTGCGTCATCGATAATTTCTGGGGCATCAACCTCAACATCAACGGAAAACGCTTCCAGAACGAGAACACGAACTTCGCGTTCGGCGCCATGTCGCTTCTTACCCAGCCGCAGACCACCGCATTCGGAATCTGGGATATCGATTACGCCCGCACTCAGGAAGAATGGGAAACGCTCGGATGCTCCGTAGGCAACGTAACCCCTCAAAAGCCGCTCACGCCCGAGCAGGTGATTGCATCGTGGGATGCGCAGGTCGAATCGGGGGCCTTCTTCAAAGCCGACACGATTGAAGAACTGCTCGATAAGCTGGAGGGCATCGATAAAAAGAACGCCCTTGCCTCCATTGAGGCGTACAATCGCTACGCCGAGCAGGGATACGATGAGGAATACCAGGTCAATCCTGACATTTTGTTCCCCATCAAGAAAGCGCCGTTCTATGGGTCGAAAACGACGGGATCGACGTTCCTCACCGTCATGGGCGGTTTGCGCACGGATGAGAACCTTCGGGTATGCCAAGAGGACGACACGCCCATCGAAGGCCTCTACAATGTGGGAACGATGACCGGAGACTTCTTCGCCGGCACCTACAATTTCGGCTTGCCGGGACAGAACCTCGGCGCCTGTTGCTGCACGCTTCCCTACCTGCTCGGCCGCGACCTTGCGCGACTGTAGGCCATGCGCCCGAAGCGTCCCGCAGCGCCCCAGAAGATGGGTCGGGCCCCGAACGGTAGTTCCTTCGGGGCCCGACTGGAACGGCCCCGCTATCGGGGCCGTTCACGCTGTAAGAGAACGCTCCAAGCGAACATAACGGGCAGAGGATCCGCCCGCTGTTACACCTCGAGCGTTTCGCTCTTGCTGTGCTGCGCCTTGCGTGCCGTGCGGATGATGAACTCCTGGTTCGTCTCGGTCTGCTTCAGGGACTTGATAAGCATGTCCATAGCGCGCTCAGTGTTGTTCATGTTCGCCAGAATGCGGCGGACCGCCCAGATCAGCGGCGTGATCTGCGAGTCCATGAGCAGTTCCTCCTTGCGCGTGCCGCTTGCGACCGGATCGATCGCGGGGAACACGCGGCGGTCGGCCAGCGAGCGGTCGAGGCGCAGCTCCATGTTGCCCGTGCCCTTGAACTCCTCGAAGATGACCTCGTCCATCTTCGACCCCGTCTCGATGAGAGCCGACGCGAGGATGGTCAGGCTTCCGCCGTGCTCGATGTTGCGCGCGGCACCGAGGAAGCGCTTGGGCGGATAGAGCGCCGTGGAGTCGACGCCGCCGGAGAGCACGCGGCCCGACGCGGGCTGCGCCAGGTTGTACGCACGTGCCAAACGCGTGATGGAATCGAGGAGGATGACCACGTCCTTGCCGCATTCGACCAAGCGCTTCGCCCGCTCGATGACCATTTCGGCGACCGCGATGTGGTTCTCGGCGGGCATATCGAACGTCGAGGAGATGACCTCGCCCTTGATGGAGCGCTGCATGTCGGTAACTTCCTCGGGGCGCTCGTCGACCAGCAGGCACATGAGGTGCACTTCGGGGTTGTTCGAGCTGATGGAAGCTGCGATATCCTTGAGGATTGTGGTCTTGCCGGCCTTCGGGGGCGACACGATGAGGCCGCGCTGGCCCTTGCCGATGGGAGCCACCAGGTCGATCACGCGCGCCGTGATGGTGTTGGGGCCGTGCTCCATGAGCAGGCGCTCCTGCGGGTACACCGGGGTGAGGTCGGCGAAACGCGGGCGGCTTCCCAGCCGATCGACGGGAACGCCGTTCACGGAGATGATCTTCTGGATGGCGGCGTACTTCTCGTTCTCGCGTGCGGGACGCGTTTGGCCGACCACCAGATCGCCCTTGCGCAAGCCGTTGCGCTTGATGAGGGAAAGCCCCACGTAGCAGTCCGACTCGCCGGGCAAATAGCCCTGCGTGCGCAGGAAGCCGTAGCCGTCGGCCAGGATGTCGAGGATGCCCGAAACCTCCAGGAAGCCTTCGGCCTTGACGCTTGCGGCAAACACCGCCTCGATGAGCTCGGCTTTCTTCAAACCGGTGAAATCGACTTCGAGCTCGGTCGCCTTCGCGCGCAGGTCGGCGACCTTCAGCGCAGCGAGGTCTTCGCGCGTGACGCTGGGCACGAACTCGCGGTTGTTATGGCGCTGTTGACGCTGATGGCGGCTGCTGCCGTTAGCCTGG
>CAUVMU010000300.1:0-2604 GCA_963552775.1 uncultured Eggerthellaceae bacterium
CGACGGCTCGGCCAAGTTCATCACGGCTTTCTTCCGCGCTCCGGCCGTTACCGAGGCCGTGCGCGACCTGCTGTGGAATCGCGACGGTCTTATCCTAGGAATCTGCAACGGGTTTCAGGCGCTGGTCAAGCTGGGGCTCGTGCCTTACGGCGACATCCGCCCCATGGATGAAGGCTGCCCGACGCTCACGTTCAACACCATCGGTCGGCATCAGAGCCGCATCGTGCGCACGCGCGTGGCGTCGAGCTTGAGCCCTTGGTTCAGCCTGTGCAAAGTGGGGGATGTCCACACGGTCGCCATCAGCCACGGTGAGGGCCGTTTCGTGGCGAGCCCCGAGCTGCTCGCGCAAATGAAGGCGACAGGGCAGGTCGCCGCGCAGTACGTTGATGCGCAGGGTGTGCCGAGCATGGACTGGGCTGTCAACCCCAACGGGTCCGCGCTCGCCATCGAGGCTATCACCAGCCCCGACGGGCGCGTGCTCGGGAAAATGGGCCACACCGAACGCAGCGGGCAGGGGCTGTACCTCAACATTCCCGACAGCACGTTCCAACCGCTCATCGAAGGCGGCGTGAACTACTTCCGCAGCTAAGGAAGGAGGCGTACGCTCGAGTGCGCCGTTTTCGGGCGCGGCGTCTTTTGCCGCGCAGTTGTGCGGGCGTCCTTCGGGTGCCCGTTTTTGTACGGTGTGCGCCCTTCAGATACCTCGCGCCGTGATCATCGGGCTCTCGCGTTGCGCCTTTCGGACACCCTCGCCCTGTGCCCTTCAGAGCTCTTGTTGTGAACGTTTCGTGGAGCAATGTTGTAGTCAAACCCTCTAGTTCATATAAATCATTTTCTACTGTATTTTGAACATCTGGTAAAACGATGCAGCAAGCGTGGAACCGCTTAGAATCGCGTGCAAGGGGACTGCATGACCTTAACCGAATTGGAGTTCGAACTGCTTGTAGCTCTAGCCGATTCTCACAGCGAGTCAGGCGCCCCCGCCCATCTACTCGTCGAAGAGGCGGCCGCAGCCTGTGCGATGCCGCTCGAACCTACGCAGGCGTGCTATGAGCGCCTATGCAGCGAAGGCCTGGTGGAGGAATCCGCCCTGACGGCCGATGGCCTGGCGGCGCTTGAGCCGTATCGGGTGGACAACGCGGTCATCATGGCCGCCGGTCCGTCATCGCGCTTGGCCCCTATTTCTTACGAGCGCCCGAAGGCCCTCATGAAGACGCGCGGGGAAGTGCTCATCGAACGCCAGATCGAGCAGCTGCACGAAGCCGGCATCACGGACGTCACCGTGGTGGTGGGCTACATGAAGGAGCAGCTGTTCTATTTGGAGGACAAGCTCGGCGTGCGCATCAAGGTGAATGAAGCCTTCGCCGACCGCAATAACCACGCATCGCTCATAGCCGTGCGCGAGCGGTTGGGCAATACGTATATCTGTTCGTCGGACAACTATTTTATCGAAAACGTCTTCCGTCGTTACGAATACCGCGCCTACTACGCTGCTACGCATGTCGAGGGGCGCACGGCCGAGTACTGCGCCCGCCTCGACGAGGCGGGCCGTATCGTCGGCATCGATTCGGGCGGCGAGGATGCCGACGTGCTCATGGGGCATGCGTATTTCGACCGCTCGTTCTCACATACGTTCGTCGACGTGCTCATGCGCGTGTACAACGACCTGTCCACCGCATCGAAGCTGTGGGATGACATATTCGCCGACCACGCCACCGAGTTGCCGCTGTACGCGCGCTTCTACCAACCTGGCGTTATCCATGAGTTCGACACGCTCGATGACCTGCGCTCGTTCGACCCAGACTTCCTTGACAACGTCGACTCGGCCATCATGGAGAACATCTGCGCGACGCTTAGGTGCAGCCGTGCGGACATTTTCGGCATCGTGCCTATCAAGCAGGGGCTTACGAACCTCTCCTGCAAGTTCGAAGTGGGAGGCAAGTCGTACGTGTATCGACACCCCGGCCCGGGAACCAACGCCATCATCAGCCGCGAGAGCGAGACGTATTCGCAACAGGTGGCGGCCGAACTGGGCATCGACAAGAGCTTCCTCTACGAGAATCCGGAACAGGGCTGGAAGATATCGCGCTTCATCGAGGTCACGGAACCGTTCGATTTCCACAACGTGGACCACATGCGTCGGGCGATGGCCATGGCGCGCACGTTGCACGGTTCCGGTGCGAAATCGGCGTGGACCTTCGATATCCACGAGGATACGAAGAAGCAGATGGCGCTGCTCGGCGACCGACAACGTCTCATGTTCGACGACTTCGACGAGCTTTACACGCTCGCAGAACGCCTCAACGAGGTGGTCGTGCGCGGCGGCGGCGAGCCGGTGTTGTGCCACAACGATTTCTACGAACCGAACTTCCTTGTCGAAGGCGATACTATGCACCTTATCGACTGGGAATACTCGGGCATGTCGGACTTCATGAGTGACATCGGCGTGTTCATCTGCTGTGTCGAGCATACCTACGACGAGGCGTTGCTCGTGCTCGAAACCTATTTCGAGCGCGAGCTGACCGACGAGGAGCTTCTGCACTGCCTCGCTTCGATATCGGTAATCAGTTTCCATTGGTTCATCTGGGCGCTTTACGAGGATAC
>CAUVMU010000301.1:0-2588 GCA_963552775.1 uncultured Eggerthellaceae bacterium
GACCTGTGGTTTTTCTAATCTCCCGCTTCTTCAAAATCTCTAACTTCCCTGTCTCCATCTTCGGTCTGGTGGTCATTTGGTGGTCACTTTGGTGGTCAAAATGGTGGTCACCTTGGATATCTACGCCGACGTTGACCCCGACGCCAAGCGCGCCGCCGTGGACAAAGTGGCGGACTCCTTCGACGTAGACCTCGACTCGCTCTACGACTTCCCGAGCCCAGGCGCAGCGCCGAGCACAAGTGCTGGCGCGCTCACGTTCTCGGTGGATCAGCTCAAGGCGATGCTCAAGCCCATATCCAGCCACACGTTCTGCAGGGGCGTCTTTCGCTACCTTACCAAGGACGGGCGCGCGCTCGCCGCCGACTACCTGAACCTCGACGTTCCCGAGCGCGAGGGCGGCATGCTACTCCTCTCCATGCGCTGGTACCCCGTGCCGGGGCAGGACGCGCCCGCCGGGCCGGAGAACCTCCCTATAGCTCGCAGGTGCGACGGGCTCTGCGTCGTCGTTGCGGACAGCGTGGTGGTCAAACAAAAGCCCTGGCCTGCGAAAACTGGTCGGGGTTTTTGTTTGGCCGCCGAAACCATTTTCCTCAGGAGACCGACTCGCTTGCGGTCGGGATTGCAGCTTGGTCGCTTTACGAGACTATTGCATCGTCGCCTCGCTCTTCAGGTTTTGCTTACGGCCTGGCTGGGTCTCTTCGTTCCAATGCCGTGCGACTCCGTGAGGTCGCTGTCAAGCATGACCCGCCTGCCCCCTTGAACCTTCAGCAGCGCAAAACCGACATTCCAGGCTATGCAATACCCTGGAATGCCGGCGAGGCGAGCTTTCTATTCGGTTAGTCGGAGTCAGGCCGGATCACGCATCAGGCCTGCATATCCGCAAGCGCCGATTGCGCGGCGATGCGTCCCGTGACGGTGCCCATGCAAAGCGACGCCCCGCTTACCGCATAGCGCAGGTAAAACAGCTCGGCATTCGCGATCGTCCCCGCGGCATAGAGGCCGGCGATAGGCTGGCGCTGCCCATTCAGAACCTCGGCCTTCGTGTTTATGGCAAGCTGGCCGAAGGAGTCGTTCGTGTTCGGCGTGATCTGCACGGCGAAGAAGGGCGCCTGTTCGACGCGCTGCAAATCCTCCGGTTTCTTATGGAATGCGGTGTCCTCCCCAGCATCGCAGAGCACATTGTAGGCCTCCACGGTCTTGGCGAGGGGATAGTTCGGCAAGCCGGCCGCAACCGCCAGCTCCTCGATCGTGTTGGCTGTGTCGACGACGCCCTTCTCGACGCCCTGCTTGAGAAGTTCGAGCCGCGTTTCGGGCTGATTCGAGTCGCAGATGATGGCGAACTGCTTTCGTCCGCTTTCGACGAAGGGGATGAAGTAGTCGAACTGGCTGGTCATCGACTCGTTGGCGCATCGATACGCCAGGTCCGTCACGAAGATGCCCGTATTGATCATGCGCAGCTTCGAGACTTCGTCATTCAGGGCGAGCGGCTTCTTCCCGACGAGATGGATCTGCGAGAGACCGCCCTTCAACAGGATGAGGGCGTCGGCTTCCTTCGCGAGCTCTATTCCATCTCCGGTGTTGCCGGGGCTGGAGAAGGTGTGCCAGCCGACGGCTCCGGGAGCGTAGAGCTCCTTCGACCAGTCCTGTCCATCGAACCCGCCGGAGGCGATCACCACGGATCGCGCCGAGATGTCGTATTCAGTGGTGCCTTGACGTGCGATGACGCCGGTCACGCGTCCAGCGTCCGTCTTCAGCCCGATGGCCCGGGTCTCCATCATGAGCTCGGCGCCGTTCTTCTCCGCTTCGGACACGAGCACATCGACGATGCCTTTGCCGCCGGTCTTCGACAGCATGGACCGGTCCGATACGTTGTCGCCGGGCTTTTTATCGAATTCGCAGCCCATATCGACGAGCCAGTCCAGGGCGGCGCCGCCGTTTTCGGCTACTAGTCGGCAGATATCCATATTGGCATCTTCGTCGGATTGCGCGAAGAAGAACTGGGCGATATCCTCGGGCGTGCCGTAATCGGTGTAGCCGAGCTCGTCCTGCGTCTTGGACTCGCAGCAGTAGAAGTTGCCGCTGCAGATAGACGAGTCGCCGCCGGTGATGGCAGTCTTTTCCAGCACGACAACCGTCGCGCCCGCGCGCGATGCTTCCACGGCTGCGCTCATGCCTGCTATGCCGCTGCCGATGACGACGAGGTCGGCGGATTTCGTCTCGGTGTTCTTCGCAGGCGTTTCGGCAACCGCTTGAACGGTGTCGGGGGCGTCGCCCTTCGCTGTCGGCGAGGAGTCATCGCCCTGCATGCCGTCGCTTGGCGTGGCGCTTTCCGATTTCGGCGCACAGCCTGCGAGCCCGTAGCTTGCGACCGCCGCCGTCGCACCTAAGCCGAGCAGGAATGTGCGCCGCGAAAGATCGCGTTGCTGAGTCATCTTCTCGCGTGATTCTTCGAGGTCGGCCGAACGTGCGACGTGTTCTTGCCGCACGGATTCGGCTGCCTTGATCGTTTGAGTCCCTTCGGGTGCGCGACCTTGCACCCTCTTTCCCATGCTGCGTTTCATGAAGCATCCTCCCTTTCCTCTGCTGAC
>CAUVMU010000302.1:0-2573 GCA_963552775.1 uncultured Eggerthellaceae bacterium
GAGCCGCGAGGCGGCCCCACCCGATTCAGGGCCGTCGTTTCCCCAGAAACGGTATTATCGCGTACAGAGGAACGTTCGTCAGCCACTCCTGCTCTTTGTATCCGAGCAGCGAGAGGCGCAGCGCGTGGTCGATATGGTACGTTTTGCAAAAGCGCGCAAGACTTTTCCCGCGACGCTCCCAGCCGCCTTCACCTCGATGGGCACGACGGCGCCGGCATCCTCGATAACGAAGTCGACCTCGCCTTTCGAATCCTTCCCGTCCGCCGACCAGTAATAAGGTGAGCGTCCCTCCAGCGCGAGGAGATGCTGACAGACGAACTGCTCTGCGTAAGCCCCTTTGTATTCCGCGAACAAGCTCTGGTTGTCGATAAGGGCGGATGCAGGCAGATTGGTAGCCGCGCCGAGCAGCCCCACGTCGGCAAGGTAGAGCTTGAAGTATGTCCCGTCAGCGTGGCCTTCCAAAGGGATTCCTGGTTTCGCAACGCGGGGCACTTTGACGACCAGCCCGGCATCGGCGAGCCATGAGACGGCATCCCGGTAATCTCGACCTCTCGCGCCGGCTTTTATTGAGGCGTAGGTGAAGCGCTTCAGGTCGCTTTCCACTGCGAGCTGTGATGGAACGGAGTGCCACGTCGCTCGGATTCGCTCGGTTACGAGAGCGCTGTCGACATGCTTGAAGAAATCGAGTTCGTAGCTTCGGAGCAGCTCGGTCTGCACCGTGCGCACCGCCGTGAGGTCGCGGGTGTCGACGTAGGTCTGGACCGCTTCGGGCATTCCCCCGACATACAGGTACTGCGCGAGAAGCGAGGTCATCCGCTCGTTCAGCGAATCGAGCATTTCGAAGGGGCCGCTTTCGACGAGCTGGGCGAGTTGGGGCGTTTCCACGGCTCGGACGAACTCACCGAAGGTGAGGGGATGCAGGTCGAGGTAACTCACCTTCCCGACGGGCCATGAAACCCTGTTGAAAGCCTCGCTACCCCTCGTTTGCGCATCGCGGTTCAGGGCGAAGCCGAGCAACGAGCCGGCGGCTATTATGGGAACATGCGGCGTCTGCTCGCAGAAAAGCTTGAGCGCCGTGATGGCTCGCGGACACTCCTGGATCTCGTCTAGGAATACGAGGGTTTTGCCATCGTTTGGATTCGTGCCCGTGAGCGCGCCTATCAGCACGAGCAACTGTTGCGGGTCGAGACTGCCCGAGAAAATGCGCTGCGCCTGCTCGTTGTCGAGGAACACGGCATGGGCAAGCGCGTCGAATTCGCGGCGTGCGAACTCCGTTACAAGCCACGTCTTCCCAACCTGGCGGACGCCGTTCACGACGAGCGGTTTGCGCCTTTCCGCGTTCTTCCAAGCTATCAGGTTCTCCAGTGCTCTTCGATACATGTTCGCTCCTTGACCGGAGTTCTGCGTCCGGTCCTTGCGCCAGAGCGCTCGTGCGAACGTTGATTAAGCGCGCGCAACCGCGGACGCAGACGCCTCACAGATGCAGATGCGCAACTGCAGACGCAGACGCGCAACCGCCGACGCCCCGCGGACGCAGATGCGAAGTATTCGGTTTCAACCACATTATGACGCATCCCGATTTCGGCTTCAACCATTTTGAGAACGAGGTGCCGCATTGAGCACTGGGCCCTACGGCGGCGGTTGCTTGAGCATTGGGTCCTACGGCGACGGTTGCGACGTGCAAAGCGGCCGGGGGATTGCACCGCTCGAAAGGCGCGCGCGACATCCTTCGACCTCGAGCGTCTCATCGCAGGCAAGCCTGCAGAGGAGGCGGTCGTGGGTGATTACCAGAACCGTCTTTCCGCGCTTCGCGAGTTCTCGAGCCCATGAGGCGACGGCAACAAGTCCGTCGGCATCCAATCCGCTCGTCGGCTCGTCCAACAGGATTACCTCGCTGTTCGCGCAGTACGCTGCCGCAAGCGTCACCCGCTGCTTCTCGCCGCCCGAAAGCGATGCGGGATGACGCTGCGCCAGCTCGCCGATTCCAAACGCTTCCAGCGCTTCCTTCACGAGGTTTTCAGAGAGCCTGCCGGCCCTTCCCATGACCAGCTCGCGGGCAACGCTGTCCGAGTACAGCTGGTAGTCGGGGTCCTGCATGACCATGTAGCAAAGGGCCCTTCGTCGAGCCGCGCCCATGGCCCTCCCGCAGATCTCCACTGAACCGCTCACCTGCTTTCGGAGCCCGCATATAGTCTTGGCGAGGGTCGTCTTGCCCTCCCCGTTCTTGCCGATGATCCCGCACGCCGTCGCCCTTGGAATCGAAAGGGATGCATCGAGCACGCAGGGACTTGACCTCCCATAGGCGACGGTCAGGGAGTGGAGGGAGAGTCCGGGCGCGCGGACGGTGGCCTTCGGGGCGGGCGCGCGGCCGAGGCCCATATCGGGATGGCGCAGTCCCATGGCGCGAAGGGTATCGCAGGGTAGTTGCGAAAATTCCCCACCCGTCCACTCGTGAGCTACGTGCCCTTCGGATATGTGCACGTACCGGTCGGCAACCGGCAGGTATTCGTGCAGACGGTGGTCGCACACCAGTATCGAGATTCCCTGTTCCTTGAACCTTTTGAGGGAGGAGA
>CAUVMU010000303.1:0-2568 GCA_963552775.1 uncultured Eggerthellaceae bacterium
GATCGTAGAACACGCCCTTGAGGTACGCGGGGGCGTAAATGGTAGACGACCCCATGCTCACGAGTATGAGGAGGAAGATCTTGCGAACCCCCGAAAGGTCCTCGACCCTCTTCTCCCCGCCTTTGGACAGTGCGGACATGGCAATCCTTTCTCTCATGCGGCGCGCGGCCCTCAGGCCGCCCGTCATGGCATCTCGGTCGGCAAGCCCTGCGACCTTGGCTGCATAATTCAGGGATTTCCGCTCGTTCGCGTCGCGAAAAGTTCACCATTGGGGAATTACTGAATTATTAGTGATGGGTTCTTATGCAGGCACGTCGCATAATTACCTTGTTCATTACCTGCGTGCGGCCCATGAAGCGCATTTTTACAGCGCAGAACGCCCCTTCGGTATCGGTTCGGCAAAGAAGCTCGATTGAACGCCTCGACCTGTGTCAAGGAGGAGATTGGAATGTCCGTTTCCCGACCTGTCAGCCCAGCCTCCCGAAGCGCCAAGGATCAGACGCGCGAGGGCTCCGAGAAACCCGACCGGCATCGCTTTGAGGGAACAGCGAGCTCCGAGAACCAGCCGAGCGGATGCCGGGAGGCTGCACGGCACGGTTTCACGCTGTACGCCGGCGTCGCCCTTTCGCTCGCCTGGTTCTCATGCGTCTGGTTCGTCCCTCAGGCCTACGCGAACGTCGAGCTGCTCTCCTACGAAGTCACGATAGCATGGCTCGCGATGCTCGGCACTTCGGCGCTTACCATGTTCGCCGTTCCCGCCCTGCTCGGCACGGCGCGTCACCTCTCCGATTCCAAAATGGGGCTCATCGCCGCTCCGGGCATCATGGCGGCATCCGGCGCGCTGTTCATGTTGTGCCTTTCGTCGGAGAGCGGTCTTTTCTTCGCTTTGGCGTCGGCGACGGTCATGGGCGTGTCGAGCGCCGTTCTCTGGCTGCAGTGGGGCGAGTACTACACCGCCATCCGCGCCACCTACCACATCAGCCAGGTAGCGCCGACCGTGGGCATCGTCATTTTCTGCTCGATTACGGTAACCACGCTGCTCCCCCAGCCTGCAAGCGCCCTGTTCGCCTCATCGCTGCCGCTGCTCTCGGCCGCGCTGCTACTTTCCGTGCATAAGCGCGCTCCCCGCATCGACTACCCGCGGCTCCTTCCCAAAAAGGAACGGCGCGAGGGGGCCGGCAGCGCGCTCATGGTCGGCGCCATCTCGGCCGCCGCCTCGGCGGCATGCTACTACACGCTCGCCATCATCCCGCTGTCCGACCTGCCGTTCGGAGAGAACTTCACGTTCACCGTGGGCGCAGCGCTCGCGGCTGTCGTTCTGGTGGGCATGGGCTACGCCGGGCGCGCCGTGTCGGTGCACACGAGCATCTTCCGCGTGTTTCCCTGGCTGCTCGTCGCCGTAACCTGCGCGGCTCTGCTATATTTAAGCGGAAACCGGGAGCTGTACGGCGCTTCGTTCTTCATCGCCACAACGGTGTACTGCATATTCGAGGTCATGCTGCTCATGTACATCGGCATTCTCGCAACGAAGGGATACGTAAGCCCCGCTCTGGCGTTCGGGTTCTCAGGAGGGTTCGTACGGCTCGGAGCGCTCGTGGGCAACGGCATCGCGGTTCTGTTCGAGGAGAACCCCGTGTTCGGCGAACCGCTCGCCCTACCCTGCGCCATACTCTTCGCCGCGCTGACCGTGTTCCTGCTCATTCCGCTCGTGCGGCGCGAGTACGCCATCACGGCGATCATCGCGCCGGTGACGAGCATGTCCGATTTGGAATCCCAGGTCGCCTGCGTCGCGGACGAGTTCAGGCTTTCCGCGCGAGAACGCGAGGTGCTTTCCTACCTGGTGCGCGGGTACACCGCCGAGGCCATCGGCAAGCAGCTCTATATCTCGAACTTCACGGTACAGACCCACATCCAGCACATCTACTCGAAAACGCAGATTCACAAGCGCTCGGAGCTCATCGACTACGTCTCCAAGCGCGACCTGACCGAATGCGAGCAGACTGACAGCAATTCCTTCGACCGGCTCCCCGAGTACTGGCCGCTCCCCTCGTAGGGCGCGCGGGCAGCAGCGGACAGCGAGGCGCGAACGACGGCGAAGCGAGCGTGGGGCGACGGATGCGAGCTGCATCAGGCGCGCGGGCGCGGTTGCGCCGCCATGCAAGGCCGCGGAGCCGCAGACGCGCGGGCGCGGGGCCGAGCCCGCCGCTAGGGCCTGTCGCCCTCCGCTACGCGTCCTCCCAGTCCTCGGGCGCGGCGTCGCGGTTCACGTGGAACGCGATGTTGCCGAGCCGCTTGACGTAGGGCCGCGAGTGGGCGTTCCTCACGTAGACGTCGTAGGAGCAGTCCTCGAAGTAGCTGAAGTCGAGCGCCAGCGCCCGGTAGCGCTCCTCGTCGTACATCTCGTCGTGGAACACGCCGGTCGCGCCGGCCAGGACGCGCACCGTCTCGTAGACGAGCCGGGGGGCCTCGTCCCGGCCGCCGCGCCCGAGGGGCCCGCCGTAGACGACGTCGCCCCACGTGTCCTGGTGGCCGATGTTCGGCCGCCTACCATCCACGACGAACCAGATC
>CAUVMU010000304.1:0-2567 GCA_963552775.1 uncultured Eggerthellaceae bacterium
GGGCGATTTGGTGATCACGATGGGAGCGGGCGACGTAACGGCCGTAGGACCTCAGATAGTCGACGGCCTTCTTCGTCGCGCGCAAAGGGCGTAGAGGCTGTGGGAGCCCGTCATGCCTCGCCGGTTCAGGCGCTCCTCGTCTCCGACTCCTTCGATGGGGAGGTGTTCCCGCGCGAGCCGCTCGCGCGCCATACGAGCTATCGGATAGGCGGTCCGGCGCGCTTCTTTGTGCAAGTCGATTCCATCGGAGCGCTTTCGTGCCTGGTCAGGGCATGTGAAGAGGCCGGATCTCCTTGGACGGTGCTCGGTCGGGGCAGCAACGTGCTCGTCTCCGATGAGGGCTTTGCAGGCGTGGCCATCGTGCTCGGACGCGATTTCAAGGCGCTGCGCTTCGACGAGGAACGCTGCATGTTCTGCGTCGGTGCGGGCGCTGCGCTCTCGTCTGTGGTCCAAGAGGCGTTTCGCCGGTCGTTGGCGGGGCTCGAGTTCGCGGTGGGCACGCCGGGGACCGTGGGGGGAGCGCTGCGTATGAACGCCGGAACGCGCGAGGAGTGGATTGGCGCGCGCGTTGAGTCGGTCACGCTGCTCACGTCTGCGGGCGAGCTGGTTCGCCGCCGCCGCGACGAGCTTACCTGGGGATATCGGGAGAGCTCTTTTGCAAGCGACGAGGTCGTGCTCGAATGCGAACTTTCCGTAGAACCGGCCGATCCGTTTTTCATTCGCGGTAAGATGGAGGCGTCGCTCGCGCGCCGAAAGAAGACCCAGCCGCTCGGCTCCCCTACGTGCGGGAGCGTGTTCCGCAACCCCGAAGGAGCGCGCGCCGCCGAGCTGATCGAGCGCGCGGGGCTTAAAGGGGCCCGCGTCGGCAACGCCCAGGTTTCCGACGTGCACGCGAACTTCATCGTGAACCTCGGCGGTGCTACGGCCCGTGATGTGGCGACCCTGATTGAAACGGTACGAACGAAGGTATACGAAGCCTATGGCGTCGAATTACAACCGGAAGTCCGCTTCCTCGGCTTCTCGTAGGAGCAGGAGCGCGGACGCGCGCCGTTCGGCGTCCGCGCGCGCTTCCCGTACCGCACGAGCGCCGCGTTCGAGCGCCTCCCGCGTTGCGCCGCGCTCGAACCGTCCTTCGAGGAATAACCCGCGTCTCACGTCGGTGCGCGTCGGCGACCTGAACCGCGCGTCCCGCATCGAGCGTGTCCAGGGAACCTACCGGCGCTATCTCGCGCGCATCGCCGTGCTCGCCTCGCTTGCGGCAGCGCTCGTCGTCGGCGGGGCCGTCCTCTACAGTTCCAGCACCTTTTCGATAGAGAACATCGAGGTCAACGGCGTTGAGCATCTTACGAGCGATGAGATGTCGCAGCTTGCGGCCGTCCCTGCGGGCTCGACGCTTCTGCGCATCGACACGGGGCTCATCGAGGCGCGCCTCGAGCAGAACGCCTGGGTTCAGGACGCGACGGTGAAGCGGGCGTTCCCGAACACGCTGCAGATCGACGTCGTGGAGCGCACGGTTGCGGCCGTAGTCGAGATTCCGACCGCCGATGCGAAGACGGTGAAATCGTGGGCGGTCTCATCCGACCATATATGGCTCATGCCCATTCCCGAGAAGGGGAGCGCGGCGGCGGCCTCGACGAGCGCGAGGGTCTACGAGGACACCGAAGGAGCCCTGCATATAACCGATGTTCCCTACGGTACACAGGCGTCTATCGGCCGGGAATGCACCGATGGCAACGTCGTGAACGCGCTCGACATCGTGTACGGCATGACCACCGCACTTGCCGACCAGGTGAAAAGCGTTTCGGCGGCAGGTCCCGACGAGACGGTCCTCATGCTCGACAACGGCGTGGAGATAGCGTTCGGCAAGGCCGAGAACATCCGCGATAAGGAGCGCGTCGTTCTGAAGATCCTCGAGGAGAACGAAGGGTCGGTCGCTTACATCAACGTGCGCTCGGCGGCCAATCCCACCTGGCGTGCCGTGTAGGGGCTCGGCGCAGTGCGCACCGCCGCCCGCTGCCGCGCGCCGCACGCTTTCGTCCGCTACCGCGCACCGCCGCACGCTTTCGTCCGCTACCGCGCGCCGCCGCACGCTTTCGTCCGCTGCTGCGCTCCGCCTGCGAGCTGTCCCCGCAACCGATCCGTACGCGGCCCGGGCGCGCTTCTATGTGCATGTGCAGGTCGTTTGCGCAGGATGCGTTGCATTTGGGGCATCATCGTGTAAAATTGTTCCCCAGTATGGCGTCCTGTAGAAGGAAACGCAGCTAAAAAGACAACACAGGTGTGGAGGATACAATGCCAAACAAGATTGGTTCCGAGCATTTGGCGGTAATCAAGGTCGTCGGCGTCGGCGGCGGCGGTACGAATGCTGTGAACCGCATGGTCGAGGCAGGTGTCAAGGGCGTCGAGTTCATCGCCGTCAATACCGATCGCCAGGCTCTGCTCATGTCCGATGCGGACAAGGCCATCCACATCGGCGAAGATTTGACGCGCGGCCTCGGGGCCGGCGCGAACCCCGAAGTGGGCTGCCAGGCGGCCGAGGAGAGCCGCGACGAGATTCGCGCAGCCCT
>CAUVMU010000305.1:0-2546 GCA_963552775.1 uncultured Eggerthellaceae bacterium
TCTACGGCTTCATCTTTCTTGTGATGGGCACGTTCTGGTTCACCGTGCTGTGCTTCTTCCTCTCCTGCGTGGCCGCCGACGCCGTCATGTGGGGGAACCCCCGAAGCCCCAGGCGCATGCTCGCTGGGTATGCGGTAAGCGTCGCCGGCCTGTCGTTCGGTTATTGCGGCGCCATCGTCCTTCTGCGTGATGCGTTCAGCCTGACGATGAGGAACAACGGAATTCCCGCAGAGTACAGCGACGCCCTCAACTCTTTCATATCCGACCCCATGCTCCTCGTGATGGTGGCGGTCGGCGTGATCCTCGCCATCATCGGCGGCGCCATCGGGCGCAGGGTGCTGCGCAAGCACTTCGTCCGCGCAGGTCTTGTCGGGGAGTAGGCAGCACCCATGAAAGGGGAATCGCGCTGCACGTCCTTGGACGTGCGACGCCCCGGCCTTGGCCCCGACGCCGGAGGTGTCGTGTGACGGCTGGCGCAGCTCAAGCTGATGACATACGGCGACTGCTGTCCACCGTCCCATACGGGGTCAAAGGGCTCGATCCCCGCACGAAGCTCGCGATAGTCATCGTCACGAGCACGTTGTGCCTCATGGCGCGAGGCGAGGCGACCGTGCTCGTCATAGCCGCAGCCGCGTTTGCCCTTGCTGTTGCGGGTGGCAGCGGGCGCGCGGCGGCCGTGGCGATCGCAGCCTATGCGGGCATGAACCTTCTCCTCGCCCTTACCGCTGCGTACAGGCTGCCCCTCCTTTCCACGGTCCTCTTGGTGGTCGGTTTCACGCTGCTCAAATTCGTTCCGGTGTTCCTGCTCGTGGCATGGTTCGTGCAGAGTACGTGTATCGGAGAGCTGATCTGCGCCCTCGAGCGTGCGCATCTTCCGAGGGAGGCGACGATTCCCCTCGCCGTGGCGCTGCGCTATGCGCCCACCATCGGCAGGGAGGCCTTCTGCATACGCGATGCGTTGAGGATGCGCGGGCTCGAGGTGACCGGCGCAGGAACGTTCAGGAGGCCGCTTGCCGCGCTCGAGCATCTTATGGTGCCCTTGCTGATGCGATGCCTCAAGGTGGCGGACGAGCTTTCTCTTTCAGCTGTGAGCAGGGGCATAGAGAGCGGTCGGAGGCGCACGTGCGTGAGGGACGTCAGGCTGAGGAAGAAGGACGCTATCGCGCTCGCCGCGCTCGCGGCATTTGCGGCTTTGGTGACTGCGGGGAACGCAACACCGCTCGGCGAAGTCGTGGTCTGGCAGGTGGTCATATGATCTCGATAGAGAACGTATCGTTCCGCTATTCGGGCGCTGAGGAGAAAAGCATCTCCTCTCTCGATTTGCGCATCTCCAAAGGGGAGAGCGTGCTGGTCTGCGGGCCCTCCGGAAGCGGCAAGACCACCGTGGCCCGCCTCATCGGGGGACTGGCTCCCCGTTTCTTCGACGGGGAGCTGACGGGGAGGCTGAGGCTCGACGGCAAGGACGTGCCCGATATGACGGTTGCGGAGCTCACTTCGACCGTCGGCAGCGTATTCCAAGACCCCAGATCCCAGTTCTTCACGACCGATACCACATCCGAGATGGCCTTCACCTGCGAGAACATGGGGATACCGCGAGACGAGATACTCGACAGGATAGCCCTGTCATCATGCGTCCTGGACGTATCCGGGCTGCTCGAGCGCAGCATATTCGACCTCTCGAGTGGAGAGAAGCAGCGCATCGCCATCGGTTCCGTGCACGCGTACTCACCGCCGATTCTCGTGTTCGACGAGCCGTCGGCGAATCTCGATTCAGAGTCGACGGGGCATCTGGCGCAGGTTCTCGGCAACCTGAGGGAAGAAGGACGGACTATTGTCATCGTCGAGCACAGGTTCGGCTACCTCGCCGATCTCGTAGATCGGGTCGTCGTCATGATGGATGGCAGGAAAGCGGCGGAGATGACCTACGCCGAGTTCCTTGCGATGGATTCTGTCACGTGCGAGAGATACTGTCTGCGGCAAACGGCTTGCAGGTCCGCTGCCCCAGAGAGCCTTCCAAAGGCGGCGTCTTCGCTGCAGCTCGATGTTTCTTCGGTATCGTTCTCCTACAGGAAGGGGAGGGAGGCTCTGAAAGATGTGAGCTTCAGGGCGTGCGGCGGAGAGGCGATCGCCCTCATCGGCTCTAACGGGTCTGGGAAGACGACGCTCGCAAACGTCCTATGCGGATTGCGACGGCCCGCGAGGGGCAGCGTCTTCGTCAACAGGCGACGTATGTCGCCCAAGTCTCTCAGGAAGATGTCGTACTTCGTCATGCAAGACGCCGATTACCAGCTGTTCGGGGAGAGTGTGAGGGCCGAGTTGATGCTCGGCGCAGAGGACTGTCGCGATGTGGATGAGCGCATCGAGCAGGCGTGCGAGAGGCTGGGGCTCGTCGGACTCGAGTCCCGTCATCCCGCGTCCCTCTCTGGCGGGCAGAAGCAACGGGTCACGATAGGCGCTGCCCTTATAAAGCGCTCCGAAATCATGGTTTTCGACGAGACGACCAGCGGGCTTGACGGGTTGAACCTGAGAAGGGTGTCGGAACTCAT
>CAUVMU010000306.1:0-2506 GCA_963552775.1 uncultured Eggerthellaceae bacterium
GCCGATTGGAGCGCATCGTCCTTCGCTGCGCGAAGTGCTTGAACGGACTGACCTTCGTTCAAGATTCCAGCAAGAACGAAACGGCTGCGCGCAGGCGGGTGCGCTGCCGATTTGCCAGGCTCGCCGCGTACCCTGTCCCTTATGGACCTGGCCCTGATAGCAGAAAAGGGACGCACCTTTGCACGCTTCGCCGGAGAAGTCGCCGCCGAAACGCTCTGGCCGACCCGATGCGCCCTGTGCGACGCTCCAGGAAGCGTGCTCTGCGAGCGATGCGAGCGCAGTCTTCCCTATGTCGATCGCTGGAGCTGCTGCTCGCGCTGCGGCGCCCCGTTCGGCCTCGTGCAGTGCAGCGAATGCAATCCCGTGACGCTCGGCCGCCTGGGACGCACGTCGCTTCCCTTTGCAGCAGGCGCCTGCGCCGTACTGTTCGACGACTCCACCGGCCGGATCGTGCGCATTTTCAAGGACCGGGGAGAACAGCGTCTCAGCGAGGCGATCGCCGCCTGCATGGCGCACGCGCTGCCCCTCGATTGGCCCTTCGACGCGCTTACGTTCGTTCCTGCATCGCGCGCAGCGATCGCGCGACGTGGCTTCGACCATGCGCTTCTGCTCGCCGAAGCGCTCGCCGCCCTCCTGAACGCACCCTGCATGCGCACGCTCGACACGTCGCAAACGGCCGATCAGCGCGCGCTCGGGCGCGCGGAACGCTTGGAAAACCTCACGGGCAGCTTCTCGGCCGAACACGCGACCTGCGCCGGCAAGCGCTTCGTACTCGTAGACGACGTGCACACGACAGGAGCGACGCTCTGCGCGGCGACGGACGCCCTGATCGCATCAGGCGCCCGCGAGGTGCGCGTCCTCACGTTCGCACGCGTTCTTTGAACGGTCGGCCCGCGCACGGCCCCCTTCGCCGCACGATGCCCCGAAGCGCCTACGCGGTCGATTCAAGGTCACGTGCACAATTCCCCGTGATGCACACTCAACGTCCTCGCACGGCCGGCACGGCAGCGGAAGCCCCCGTTCGAACGGCCTCCTCGACCCGCGCCTTCGCGCTCCCCGTGCGGCACCCGCATGGTTTTTGCCCATCGTTCGCCTCGGACGCGCAGCTTGCACCCGAAGCGTTGTATAATCCGCCACATGAACAAGCCCCTCTCGAACATAGTCGCGGCGCTGCTCGTTGCACTGCTGCTTCTGCCCGCAACGTTGCTCGAAACACCGTTGCCCGCCTTCGCCGACCCCGTCTCCGAAGAGGCGGCTCCTTCGGAGACAGACGAGCCCTCCGAAGGCATAGGAACGGTCTACCTTATCGTCGTGCCGAACCTCACCTGGAGCGATATCACGAACGATCAGACGCCCACCCTGCAGTACCTCGCCGGAAACTACGCCTGCGCCAACATCATCACGGAGAGCAAGGTCGACATATACGGCTTCGTCACCAACGAGCGCTTCCACTACATGCGCATCAATGCGGCCACCCCCAAGGAAATCGACGAGCACGTGGCCGAAATCTACTCCTCGCTCGGTTCGAAGGACTCGCTCATCGTCACCTCGTCGCCCTCGCTCGCGAAGATCCAGTCGTACAGCATCGCAGGCTACGGCATGCTCATCATGGTGGACGCCGGGGACAACGGCCTGCTCACCTCGAGCACCGTGCGTCGCAGCGGCCTTATCACCTCGGGAAACGTCGGCATGGCGATCGAACAGCTGCTCATAGCGCCCCAGCGCCATCCCGCGAACCTGTCCGTGTTCACGTTCACGAGCTCCTACGGGGCTATCGCCCGTACCTCCCAGCTCGCACGCGACAACTCCATAGCCGTATCGATTCAGGACTCGCAGTCCAGATTCATCGCCCTGTTCCTCGCGCTCATCGGCATAACGCTCATGCTCAGCGCCGTTCTGCTGTTCCTCGACGTGCGCATCCAGCCCGCCTTCCTCGAGCACTTCCTGCCCGCCATGCGCATCCTCTGGATCATCGTGCTCGCGTTCCCTTTGGCCACCTACCTCATGTTCCTGCAGCTCCCCTCGCTCACGAACGCCGAGATCACGTTCGATTTCTTCGCGTTCATGGTCATGGAGATATCGTTTCTGTGCATCATCGTGGCGCTCGTGTTCCGCTGGTCCTACTCGCTGTTGCTACTGCTCGGCGGAACTGTCGCCACCCTGCTCATCGACCAGCTGCTCGGCGGGCCCATGACCGTCACCGGGTATCTGAGCTACGCGCCCATCGAAGCCACACGCTACTACGGCATCGGAAACGAAGGTGCCAGCCTGCTGTTCGGGTCGTGGATCATGCTCTCGGCACTGCTGCTCAACCGCGCACGCGAGGGAAGCAACCTGGCGCACCAGTTCAAGACCTGGATATTCCCTACGGCGACCTTCTTCATGGTCCTCGTAATAGCCGCACCCTGGTGGGGAGCCAATTTCGGCGTCATCATCTGGGGCGTTGTAGGGGCGGTCTCGGCCTGACTCCGGCGGCTCGGCCACATGAATGGGCAGAATCTGGCCC